>JAYVOH010000238.1:0-9936 GCA_043758025.1 Verrucomicrobiota bacterium | reverse complement strand
GATCGAGCCGTGCGGCAAGGTGGCGGCGATCGGTGTGCCCGATGGTCCTGATGAAGATCTCGAGGTGATGCCCAAGGCGATCTTTGCTGCGATCAATTCAGCACGAAGCGAGATTCGCGTGATGACTCCCTACTTCCTGCCTGACCCGCAGATTCAATGGGCGCTGAATCTTGCCTGCTTGCGTGGTGTGGATGTGAGGATCGTCACTCCGCGCGCCAACAACATTCCGCCCGTGCGGTGGGCGGCCCGCACGCTTTATCCGGACATGTTGGAGCGCGGAGTCAGAATTTTTGAATGCGAGGGACTGTTTGATCACTCCAAGTTTATGACAGTAGATCGAACGTGGTCGCTCATTGGCAGCACCAACTGGGATCCGCGCAGCCTGCGCCTGAATTTTGAGTTCAATGTCGCGTGCTTTGATGATGCGCTCGCGGGCGATCTGAACGCGGAATTTGAAAAGAAAATCGCGATAAGCGAGGAAGTCACCTTGGAAGAACTGAGATCAGCCAGCCTCCCTGAGCGGATGCGCGACGGCCTCGCGCGGATGTTCATACCGGTGCTTTAACAGATCTCGTGCGCCAGGGAATCTTTGACGTAAACACCAGTGACGTGATGACCAGCATGGCAATGCTGAAGAGGTCGCCGTGCTTTGAGTAAAAGGTGAGCGGAGGATTTTTCTCAAGGCGAACCTCTTTTCGCAAGCAGCCTTTGATAAAGACACTCCCGCTTTTTCGATCCGTCAGCCGGTCTTCTTTGTTGACGAGACCAGTGCTGCTGATGAAGCAGGAAACGCCGGTGTTCGCCGCCCGCGCCATAGGTCGTCGCAATTCGACGCAGCGAAAGAGCGCGTTGGCGAGATGCTGTTCATTCTCCTCGCTGCGCAGAAACCATCCGTCATTCGTGCAATTAACGAGAAGCTGCGGATGATCGCCGTTAACGAATTTGCGAGCGTGACGTCCGAAGGTGTCTTCGAAACAGATCAAAGGAATCAACTGCACGCCTGCTGGCTTCTCCATGGTGAAAGGCTCGGTCGCGGTGCCAGCCGCAAAATCACCCGGCAAGATACCGCCGAGAAGTTTTTCAACAAGCGGCACGGAGCGCAGCGGCAGGTATTCCCCGAAGGGAACCAGCTGGATTTTCCGGTAGAGCTGGTGGTTTCCGAAACTGTTCCGCATCAGCGCCGCGCCGGTGTAGGCCGGTTCATTGGGGATCATGATGTCCACGCCGGTGAGAAGAGAGAAATTGCCGGACGCCAGCAATTCATTGAGAAAGGGAATATGATTTGGATCATGAAAGGGCAGGGGCAGCGCGCTCTCCGGCCAGATCACCAGATCAGGGGGATGGACGGCATCACGTTCGGCAAAGAGGCGGGTGAGCTGGCCGTAGCCCTGATAAATTTCCTCCGTGTGTTTGCCGTTCCACTTCGTTGCCTGGGCGATGTTTTGCTGCACCAGCAAGACGTGGAGCGGGACTGTGTCCTTGGATGCGGGCGAGGAAAGAATACGGAATCCATAGATGAAGTTCAAGAGCACCAGACCCACGGCGCAGAAGAAATCCACATGCGGACGCACGCGAGACGTGCGCGCTTCTTCGCGGAATCGCAGGGCTGTATTGTATGCGATGCACGTGCAGAAAACCGGCAGGAATGACAAGCCCGTGACGCCGACGAGATCAGCCGACTGGATCAACGACAACTGCGCCGCCATCGGCACGCCCAGCCCATTCCAAGGGAAGCCGGTGAGCAAACCGCCGCGGAGCCATTCAAGGCCTGTCCATGCGGCGGCATTCAAGAATGCGGAACGCAACGACTCCAGCGAGAGACTGAACATGGCACCATTGGAGCCGAGATAGTTCGGCCCGATACGCGGTCTGCCGATGGTTGCGGCAAATGCGCCCCATAAGCCCCAGTAGAGCGCGAGGTATCCCGCCAGTCCGAGCACCGCGCTCCAGCCCAGCAGTTCCACCGGCCAGCCCATCCAGCGGTCATCCATGGCTCCATAGATGACGCGGGAGGAGTGACGAACCCATGAAAGGTTTGGGATGTAGAAAGTAAGTCCTGCGACCAGACCCAGAAAGAAGCCGCTCCGGATTTTTTTTCCATTTCCGCTCCACAGCGCGATGAGAAGCGGCAGCATCCAGACCCAGACCATCAAACCCAGGTTGCGCGGTGCATAGGCTGTGGTGAGCAAGGCTCCGGCAGCCATGGCCGCAGAATAGCGGGGCAGTTTACCGAGAATCGCGCGCAACATAATTTGATTCTGGATTTACTCCGCCAGCAAGCGCCGGCCACTGAGCGCCTGATGAAGGGTTAATTCATCGACATGCTCCAAGCCGCCACCGGCGGGCATGCCTTGCGCGAGACGTGTGATCCTGGCACCCGAAGCGCGCAAGAGGTCGGCGAGATAGTGCGCGGTCGATTCACCCTCGACATCGGAACTGAGGGCAATGATGACTTCTTCCGGCGGATGCTCTATCACGCGACGCAGTAGGTCTTCAATGCGCAGGTCGGATGGAGTGACGTTGTCCAGTGGCGACAGTTTGCCGCCGAGCACATGATAGAGTCCGGCATACGCGCCGCTGCGTTCCAAGCGAAGGACATCGGCGGCTGACTCGACCACGCAGATCAATTTTGCATTGCGCTTTTCGTTGTGGCAAAAAAGGCAAGCAGTTTCGCGCTCCATGAAGAAGCCGCAGTCGGGGCATTCTGAAACCCGCGCCCGCAGATGGGCGAGAGCTTCCGCCAGTTGCGGGACCCGGTCGGCACCACGGCCCATGAGCCAGAGCACCAGCCGTTCCGCGCTGCGCGGGCCGAGTCCGGGCAGAGATTTCAACAACAGCATGAGCTTTTGGATGGGGGCTGGATAATCGGCGTTGGCCATCGGATGGTCAGTCGGTGATTGCGGTAAAACTCAGCAAGGGTTGCAGCATCGGATGCGCGGTGCACACAGCGGAGAGCCGAGATAGAGCGACGGGGATGTGTTGCGCGAACTGAGGCTTGCCGAGATTGCGGCTGAGATTGGCATAGGCACCGATGGCTTGCATCAGCCGTTGCGCAGCGCAGAGGTAATACGTCTCACGCAGCGCGGCCAGATCGCGCGAGGTGTGGTTGGCATACCATGAGAGAAGGTCATTTCTCTCTTCATCGGTGAGGTTCACATAGGGATCGAGCAGCAGGGAGGCCAGATCATACTCGGCCAGTCCGGGTCGCGTGCCCTGATAGTCGATGAGCCAGGCCGCGTCGTTACGGATGAGGATGTTCTGGCTTTGGAAATCACGATGCACCAGACCACGCGGGAGCGAGGCGAGATGGACCTGGAGCTGGCGCAGCGCAGCGTGCGCACCATTCAGGGGCGCGCTGGTGGTGTCTTGCTGACGCATGTCGCGAACGTAATGGCCGAGAAAATAATTTTGCTCCCATTCATAGAGCTTTTCATCGAAACACAATTCCATTTCCGCAAGGTCGGACTCGGTGAGTGCGGCGGCATTGACGGTGTGCAGCTTCGCGGCTTCGCGCAGTGCATCCTCATAAATGGGGCGGCGCGTTTCCCACGGTTCATTGCGGATGGCATGAAGGTCCATGCTGCCCAAGTCCTCCAGCCAGACCAGCAGATTTTTGGTGTCGTTTGCGTAAATTTCCGGCACGCGCACACCAAGTTTTTTCAAGCGCCCGGTGGCCGGGACAAAGCGCGGATTGTCGGGACGCGCCAGCGTGTAGGCCATGAGGATGACGGTGGGGCTGGCCGGATCCTCGAACTGCACGCGGTAGTAATGGCGGTCGGAACCGCCCTTCACGATGGCCGAGAGCCGGGCTGGCGCAGGCCATTGCGTCAACGCATGGCGGGTGAGTTCGAGCAGTTCGGCTTCAGATAACATGGGCGCGGATTGTTCGGCGGGCCGGGCGGGATTGCAAGCTCACACGTCTGCATTGCGCAGAGTGCCACGCGCGGTCATGCCGCTGCGCACGATGCAGGATTTGAGATCGGCACCTTCGGAGACCCGAGCTTCCGGCCAGAGAATGCAGTCTTCCAGGACAGCGTTGGCACCGATCTCAGCGTTGTCTCCGACTACGGTGGCTCCCAGCAGTCGGGCGGTGGGATGAATCCGCGCGGTGGGTGAAATAGGAACGAAATTATTTTTCACGCCGAGAAGTTCCTTATGGGCTGCGAGATAATTTTCGCGATCGCCCAAGTCCCTCCATTTGCCTTGATCAATGACGATTCCGCCGATGCGCCCGCCACTGGCGATCAGCTTGAGGAACACCGGGATGACCGATTCGATCTTGCCCGGCGTGAGGTGTTTCAGGAATTCAGGGCTGACGGCGTAGATGCCAGTAAACTGATGGGTGCCGGGATTTCCGGAAGCAAGCTTGTTGCGAATGTCGGTGAGGCGACCGCTTGCGGCATGGAAAGCAATGTGACGCGCGGGACCTGTGGAGCGCAGGGCGAGGGTGATGAGATTTCCGCTGCGTCCGTGTTCCTGGATCAAAGGCAACAGCGGAAGGTCGGTGAGAATGTCACCGTTGAATACAAGAAAGGGTTTGTTGCCCAGGAAGTCCGCGATGTTGGCGATTCCACCTGCGGTTTCCAGCAATACTGGTTCGTGGCGGAAGGTGAGGGGTGCTCCTTGGTAAGTTAAATCGGGAAACGTCTCCAAGTATTTTTCCGGAAGATGATGCGTGTTCACAATAAACTCGTTCAGGCCGGAGGCGAGGAGTTGGTCGAAGGCATAAGTGATCAAGGGCCGTCGCAGGACCGGGATCAGGGGTTTCGGCAACTGATCAGTCAGGGGCCGGAGCCGTGTGCCCAGTCCAGCACCCAAAACAAAAGCCTTGTTCATTGGCACGATTTACGTTCTCATTCAGCGGCCTGCAAACGGAACCGTTGCAGGCGTATGTTTTGATGGACATGGACGAACACGAACGCAAGATCATTTCCGCGCAGGGCTATCTGGAACTGGGCATGTTCCGCGATGTCTGGCGCGAATTGCAATCGCTGCCCGCGAAATTCCTCGGGCGCGGGGATGTGTTGGAAATTCTCGTGCTGAGTCTGATGGGCGAGGCCAGATGGAAGGAGGCGCTGGAACTCGCGAAGCGATTGCGCCAGAGCGAGCCTGGGGAACCCGGAGGATTTATCCACGAGGCTTACTGTTTGCATGAACTGGGGCGCACTGGGGAGGCGCTGGAGATGCTGCTGAATGGACCGCCGGCGCTCCGGGAGAAACCGGTGTTCTACTACAATGCCGGGTGCTACAGCGCCCGCTTGGGCGATGTGACCGGGGCGATGAAAATGCTCCGCAAGTCCTTTGAGATGGACGCGAGCCTGCGGCGGTCGGCGCGATTCGATCCCGATCTGGAGACGATCAAGGACAAGCTCTAAACTGGCCATGAAGCCGCCGTTGTCAGAGCAAGAGCGCGAAAAGTTTGCGCGAGTTTTTGAGCAGAATTTTCGCGAACGCGGCGAAATTGGTGCCTCGTTCAGCGTCTGGCGGGGTGAAGAGGAAATCGTGTCGCTGGCTGGCGGGCACATGGATCGGGAGCGCACCCGGGAATGGACGTCAGAGACGCTGGTGCCGGTCTGGAGCGCGACCAAGGGGCCTGCGGCACTGGCCTGTTTGCTCGCACTTGATGAGGCGGGTTTGACGCTGGATGATGGCGTTTGCGAGGTCTGGCCGGGATTCGCAGCAGCGGGAAAGGAGCGGATCACGTTTGCCCAAGTATTGAGCCACGCCGCCGGGCTGTGCGCACTGGACAAGACGGTTTCAATTACGGATTACGAGGCTGTGATCAAGGTTATCGAGGAGCAAGCGCCACTTTTTCCGCCAGGAACCTGTCAGGCTTACCATGCTCGAACCTTTGGTTTTATCTTAGATCAAATCATTATCTATATAACTGATAATGAAAGTTTAGGGCATTATTTACACGATAAATTATTTATTCATTTGGGATTGGATTTCTGGATTGGTCTTCCTCCCGATCAGTGTCCGCGTGTGGCGACTCTTTATCCCGGCAAGCTCCGGGCGGAGTCGGGGCAGGATCCATTTTTGCAAGCCATGAATACTCGTGGCTCGCTCACGCAGCGAGCCTTCCAGTCGCCAGCCGGTTTGAACTCGATCCAGCAAATGAACCAGCCGACAACTTGGGCGCTGGGACTGGCCAGCATGGGCGGAATTGGCACGGCATCGGCATTGGGAAAATTCTATGCCATGCTGGCCAACGGCGGGCGTTGGGGTGGGCGGCAGGTGGTGCCGGAGCGGATTATTCGATTGCTCACCCAGACGATTTCGCAAGGGACTGACGCCGTCTTGTGCTCAGAACTGGCCTTCAGCGCGGGCATGATGCGCGATCCGGTGGACACGGCGGGAAAGAAGTCGCGCGCTCTTTTTGGGAAGTCACTTTCTGCCTTCGGACATCCGGGGGCGGGCGGCAGTCTGTCGTTTGCCGATCCTGAGCGAGGCCTCGGATTTTCCTATGTGATGAACCAGATGGAGGTCGGCGTGCTGCCGGGGGAGAAGGCGTTGAAGCTGGTGGAAGTGTTTGATCAACTCGGGTGAGAACAACGCAGCTTGCGACTACCTAAAAAAATGGCGCGGGCTTGGCAAGCCAGCGCCATTTGAAATGTTTGATTCGGGACGAGGAATTTATTCCCATTCGCCGCCACCGCCGCCGTCGCCGCCGAAACCGTCACGTTTACCACGGTCCCAGTTCTTTTTGCCTTTGTCGCGGAATCCGCCACCACCTCCACCGCTGCCTCCTCCGCCACCACCACCAGAGTAACCGCCACCGCCGCCACCTCCGGGAGGTCTGAATCCGCCGCCGCCACCACCGCTGGGCTTGCCTTGATACGGACGATCTTCACGCGGACGCGCTTCGACGACCTTGAGTGGGCGTCCTTGAAGTTCAGAGTCGTTGAGGGCGTTGAGGGCCGCGCGGGCCTCATCGTCGTTGGGCATTTCCACAAAGGCGAAGCCACGGGAGCGTCCGGTTTCGCGGTCGAGGATGATACGGGCATTGCTGACCATGCCGTGGGCTTCGAAGGCTTCCCTCAGCTCAGCGTCGGTGAGCTGGTAGGAGAGGTTGCTGACGTAGAGATTCATTGAACTGGTTTTATCTTTTTAACTCGCCATGGAATTGCACAAGAGGTCCGATCCATGGCGTTGAAACCAGATTCCTGATGGCGTGTTGGGAGCCACGCCGACGCGCGATTTATCGCCGACAAGTTGGACAAGTCAAGCATAGGAAAACATTCCGCAGATGATTCCTCCGGCCCTGTTTCAGTAAAGCAGGAGGGCCAGATCACTGTCAGACATGGAACGCGTGTCCTGCTGGGCCAGCAGGATGCTCAATTGCTCCATCTGATCGAGGGCGGCGGCGACATCATTTTCTGCCGTGCCAATTGAAGACGGAGCGGGGGAATTTTCTACGATCGCGACCGTATTTGAGGGGGCAATGCCATCCTTCTCATGGAGCCAGTAGCCGGTCATCGCTGCTGCGAGAAGCGCCGCGCAGGCTGCCGTGAGCACGGGGCGCATGCTGAACCTGGCATCAAACCATTCTGACATTCGTTCCCACACCGTCTGGCCTTGGGGAAGCTGGCGCACGGAACGCATCACGTTTTGCGTGAAGTTCGGGCGCGACTCCACGGCCTTGGCCTTGCCGAGCAATTTAGAAAGTGGGTCTTGAGGACTGAGGGGTTCCATGACGATTATTTCAACCGCAGTCGCGGCGGAAAGTTGCAATTTTATTCAGGCAATTTTGCCCGGGATGCAACCGGCGATTTCAGCGGACTTGAAAAGCCGGATGATGTTCACGGCACGGGCTGGGTTTTGCTGCCGATGCACCAAAGAGTTTTGTCCGTGCGGATGAAAAGGTGGTTCCAGGCAATGGCGGGCGTGGCATTGATGGGGCTGTCGAGCTTGTTGGTGGCGAGCGTTTCAAATTTGTCCCCGGCCTTGATGACGACGACATCGCCGGATTGGGAGGCACAGTAAATTTTACCATCGGCGGCGACCGGGCTGCTGAAATAGCGTGCGCCGCGTCCGCCGGTGCCCGGCAGTCGCTCGTTGTAAATTTCGTCGCCGGTGGGGAATTTCACACAAGTGATGATGCCGCCGTCGCGAATGAGATAAAGGCGGTCGCCCATGAGCAGCGGAGTGGGGACGTAGGGAATGTTCTTGATGATGGAGCCGATGATCTGCGGCTTGCTGCCGCCGAGTTTCAGCAAGGTGCTTTCCTTGCCACCATCGCCTTGCCCGAAAGTGGAGAAGAGCACGTCGTCTTTCAGAATGAAGGAGCCGACACTGCGCTGCTGGTAGCCGGGATTGTGCTGCCAGTTGATCTTGCCGCTGAGCGCGTCGATGCCCATGTAGCCACTGGTGGTGTTGGCAAGAATGAACTCGCGCTTGCTGCCGGAATCGCGCACGATGGGAGTGCTGTAAGGATTGAGGGTGTTGGGTATTTCGAGTTTCCATTTTTGCTTCCCAGTCGCAATGTCGAGCCCGACGATGGAACTCTTCCAATTCATTTGTTCGGGCGTGGCGAAGGTCTGGCCTTTCTTGCCGGTGTCGAACTCCGCGCGCACCAGCATGATGCCGTCGGCGACGATGGCGGACGCGCCGGAGCCGTGTTCGTGAATGTAATCAGCCACGTGGGTGTTGTGCCAGAGGAGTTTGCCTGAGTGATCAAGAGCGAGCGCCTCCACGGCATTGCCGCTGGTCCAGTTCACATAGACGCGTTCGGCATCAGCGAACGGTGTGGACGAGGCAAAGCTGTTGAGGCCGTTTTGTTTGTGCTCGGTAAAAGTCACTGCGTAGCTCCACAGGAGTTTGCCGTTGCCCGCGTTGAGACACAGAACGGATCGTTTGCCCGGTCCGGCTTCCGCTGTGAGGAAGACCTTGTCCTTGTATATGACCGGCGATGAATAACCGCGACCGATGTCTGCTTTCCAGGCGGTGTTGGAAGCATCAAAGGTTGCGGGCAGATTTTTCGCATCCGCGACACCGGAGCCATTGGGTCCGCGAAACCGCGCCCAGTCCTCGGCATGAATGGATAGTGAAAGGACGCTGAAGAAAAGAACGGAGCAGGGGAGGATCGGATGTTTCATGACGGTGAAATGGAGATGCGTTAAAAAGGGCATAATGCACGAACAATGAAGCAAATGAAACGAAGACATCGTTCATACTCTGGCACGAAATATTGACAGACTCGTGTGCCTCATCCTGTTCCCACCAACTGCCATGCTTAACCCCGCGCTCTCGCTTGTCTTGGTCACTTTATTTTCCTTGGTTCCTTCGCTTGATGCCAAGGACAACAAGGCCACCAAAAAACCCAAGACTCCGGCAAAATCCGCGCTCGATGAAAACGCCATGGCGGGCGCGGATGGCCGCAAGTGGGCCAAATGGGTGGAGCCGGACTTCCCGTTCTTTAGTTCCGTGCTCGACGCGCGCAACCTAGGCGAGATTTTCCCGAAGAAAAACCTCACCCCGCGCGGCCTCATCCTGAACCTCGGCCACAACCTCTGGGCCTGCTTCGACACCGACCTCCTGCGCATTGCCTGCATCTGGCAGGGCGAGGAAGGCAAGCCGCCCGTCACGCAGAATGCGCTCGCACCCGGCTCCTATCACATCGCTGGCCAGAAGACCAAGGACGGCCAGGACGACCTGCCCAAGCCCCATGACAAAGTGCGGCTTGCCAACGGCATCTATCCCGGCTGGCAGGCGCTCAAGTCACCCGATGACAAGCCGAGCTTTGTTGATCCGAGAGAACCGGGGCCGGACAAGGTGGTCTTCCCCCGAAGTAGTGGACGCGCTGAGCGCAGTGGATTGTTGTTAGTTTAGCGCGGGTTTTTGGGTTTGGAAGAAATCACAGCCATCCCACAGGCGATTGAAGTTTTGAGGTAAAGAGTGCTGACTGAGGGCGAGAAGCGGCTTGATTTGGAGTGC
>JAYVOH010000237.1:0-9937 GCA_043758025.1 Verrucomicrobiota bacterium | reverse complement strand
GCAAAGGTGTGTCGTGGTCGATGTTGACGAATCGTGCTGCCATTGCTTCCGGTAGCATCAACGCCGTGCTTTGGCAAAGTCCGACAGGCTGCTAGCCGCCCTTCATTCATCGAGCAAAGCCAAAAGTCGCAGAAGCACTCAGAGAATACTGCGGGCAAGTTCGCTTTCGTAGAGCACATATTCACCTGTGTGTAAGCGGGCCTTTTCTGGCGATCTTGAATGTGTGGCACAGGCTTCCAGAGCCTGTGTGTAGTCCGGGCATTCTGCCGGGACTCAATTTCGATGGCCCGGCCAGAATGGCCGGGCTACACACAGGTTGCAAACCTGTGCCACTGCTAGGGCGAGTCGTAAAAAAGTTGGTCAATGCTTCCTGCCAAAATGCCTTTCAATCGCGCTTACCAGCCCCGGAATGGTGTGCTCCGTGGCCTCGATGTCCACTCGCAGGCCGCGGTCCTTGAGTGTCTTTGAAGTGATGGGGCCGATGCTGGCGATCTTGATCTTGTCCGGTAACGGCAGCTTGAGATCGAGAAAATGTTCCACCGTGGATGAACTGGTAAACGTGATCACGTCCGCGCCTTCCGCCTTGAAGCGGGTGAAGGCTTCGCTGTTCTCCTCGGTTTCGGGAACCGTGCGGTAGGCGATGGCTTCATCCACGATCGCGCCCATGCCGGTGAGTTCGTTGGCAATGACTTCTCGTGTCTGTTCGGCCTTCACCCAGAGGATGGTCTGGTTCTCGACATCCACTTTCTTGAACGCCTTGATAAGTCCCTCGGCGACGAATTTTTCCGGCAGCAGATCAACGGCCAGATGCTGCTGCTTGATCTTGTCCGCCGTTCCGGGTCCGATGGCGGCGATCTTCGCGCCGCCCATGCTCCGCGCGTCTTGGTAGAGCTTGTAAAACATTTCGAAGAACCGCTCCACGCCATTCGGACTGGTGAAGACGATCCAGTCGTAGGTGTGGCAGTCCATCACGAGCTGGCCGAACTCTTTCAAGTCTTTCGGCGGCTCGATGCGAATGGTCGGCAGCTCCATCACATCCGCGCCGAGTTGCGCGAGCTTTTTGGACAGCTCGCCCGCCTGTGCGCGCGTGCGGG
Source organism: Verrucomicrobiota bacterium (assembly GCA_043758025.1). Taxonomy (GTDB): domain Bacteria; phylum Verrucomicrobiota; class Verrucomicrobiia; order Verrucomicrobiales; family Verrucomicrobiaceae; genus VFKE01. Next base: position 8,843 of record JAYVOH010000237.1, on the reverse strand, counting down.
TGACGACGATTCGCTTGCCGAACAGTGGGCGGTTTTCGAACCAGTTCAGCTTGTCGCGCTCCAGCACGACGCTGCCGATGACACACACGGCGGGCGCCTTGAATCCGGCGTCGCTCACAATTTTGGCGATGGTTTGCAATGTGCCTTCGATGGTCTGTTGGCGTCCGGTCGTGGCCCAGCGGGTGAGGGCGATGGGCGTGGAGGGCTTGGCTCCGTGCTCCATGAGCTTGCCGGTGATTTCTTCAATTCGCTCGACTCCCATGAGCATGACCTTGGTGCCGTCTGCCTGGGCGATCTTCGCATAGTCGAGCGAGCTGTCGGGTTTCGTCGGGTCTTCATGCCCGGTGAAAATAGTGAGCTGTGAGCAATGCGAGCGATGCGTCACCGGAATACCCGCATAAGCCGGACCCGCAATCGCTGAAGTGATGCCGGGCACAATTTCAAATGCAATGCCTGCATCCGCGAGTTCCTGCGCCTCTTCCGCACCGCGACCAAAGAGCACGGGATCGCCGCCCTTCAATCGGGTGACCACTTTGCCTGCGCGCGTCTTCTCGACGATCAGCTTATTGATTCCTTCCTGCGACAGCGTGTGATCTTTGGCCTTCTTGCCGACATAAATTTTCTCGGCCTCCGGTTTGGCGAATCGCAAGAGTTCGGGATTGCTCAGATAGTCATAGACGACCACGTCCGCGAGTTCGAGGCATTCTTTTCCGCGCAGCGTGAGCAATCCGGGATCGCCCGGGCCGGCGCCGACGAGGTAACAAATTCCAGGCGAGATATTTTTTTGCTGGGTCATGAAGTGGGAACGGGCTGATGATTGAGCACACGACGCGCCAGAGCCGCAGCGACGGAGCGTGGATTGGAAAGAGGGCCGGAATCCTCTGCGGCAAAGGGCGGGGCGCCGGATGCGGCCTCATCAAAGACGAGCACTTTCATGTGCAGCGTCTGTCCTTCGATCCAAGTGTGAGCACCAATCGGTGTCTGGCATCCGGCTTTAAGGAGATGCAGAAACTCCCGTTCGGCAGTAACGCGGGCAAAGGTTTCGGCGTGATTGATGGCGCGGAGCGCGGCGAGGGTGCGGCTGTCGTTTTGGCGAGCTTCGATGCCGATTGCACCTTGACCGGCGGCGGGAAGAAATTCGGCACAGGGGAGGATGGAGGCGTGGAGTGTGAATGCGTCGATGACCACGGGCAGAATGCCCGTGGCACACACAGGCTGCAAGCCTGTGCCACCCAGCAGGCCGAGGCGTTCCAGGCCGGCGCGGGCTAGTAGGACGCCGTCGAGATCGGATGGCGCGATTAGTTTCTTCACACGCGTTGGGACATTGCCTCGAATCTCCACGCAGGTCACATCGGGTCGCAGCCATTGAAGCTGGCGGATGCGGCGCACACTGCTGGTGCCGATTTTTGCTCCGGCGGGCAGTGTTTGCCACGTAAATCCATCGCGGCTGACGAGCACGTCCTCAATGGGTGCGCGGGGCAGAGTGGCGGCAATACAGAATGTGTCCGCAATCTCCGTGGGCACATCTTTCAAGCTGTGCACCGCGGCGTCGATCTCCCCGGCTGCGAGCGCCGTTTCCAGTTCCTTCGTGAAGATGCCTTTGTCCAAATGAGGCCCGTCGGTGAATTCCCTAAAGCGAAGATCGGGACGCCGGTCGCCCACGGTGCTGATGATTTCTCTTTCCACGCGCAGTTCCGGCAACGCGGCTTGCAGCGCGGTCGCGACCATTTCCGCCTGGCGCAGCGCGAGTTCGCTGCCGCGTGTTCCGAGGATGAGCATTTCAGGGTTCAAGATTCAGGGGCGGTGATGGCAGGTGAGTGAGGACGACGGGAACGGGGGGCAAATCTTCCGTGTAGCCGAATTTACGCAACTGTTCCTCGATGATTTCCTCGCATTTCGCCAGCGCGCGTTCGCGTTCGCGGCGCCCCTCGTCGGCGATGGCCTGGAGCGCATCCACGTCATAGAGATATACGTCGCTGATGTCATTGACCGCCGGGTCCACGTCGCGCGGCACGGCGATGTCGATAATGAAAAGCGGATGGCCGCGACGGCGGTGCATCACCGGCTCGATAAGATCGGGCGTGACGACAAAATGCGGGGCGCTGGTGCTGCTGATGACGATATCCACATCATGCACCGCCTTTTCCCAGTCATCGAAATGCAAAGCCTCGCCATTCATTTCTTTTGCGAGTTCGACGGCGCGGTCATGGCTGCGGTTGGAAATAAAAATACTTTTGGCTCCGCGAGAGAGCAAACTTTGCGCACAGGCGCGGCTCATCTCACCGGCACCGATGAGCAGCACGCGGGAGTCGCGCAGATGACCGAAGATTTTTTCGGCAAGTTCCACTGCAACTGAGCCGACGGAAGTGGAGCCGCGCTGGATGGTGGTTTCGTTTCGCACCAGCTTGCCCACATTGAACGCCCGTTGAAAGAGTTTGTTGAGATCTCGCCCGGTGGCCCCGGCCTTGAGCGCGCTATCATAAGCCGCTTTTACCTGGCCGAAAATTTCCGTCTCGCCGAGCACCATGGAATCCAGCCCGCTGACCACGCGGAAGAGATGTCGCGCGGCGTCGCTTTCGGAAAGATGATAAGAGGTCAAAGCCTCGCGCTGCGCCGGTTCCAGTGCGAAATGTTCAGCCAGGTGGGTGCGCAAAAAGTTGAAACTGTCTTCTGATTTTTCGTTCCGATGCGCCCCGTAAATTTCCACGCGATTACAAGTGGAGATCACTACGCTTTCCTCAAAACCCGGCAGCGTCTTGATCTGTTGCGCGGCCTCCGGCAGCCTCCCCTCGGCAAAAGCCAGCCGCTCGCGCAACTCCAGGGGAGTGGTGCGGTGGTTGACGCCGAGACAGAGGAGCATATGGGAGTTAGGAGTTAGGAGTTAGGAGTTAGGAGATTAGAGTTTTGCGGTTACGATCCACATGGACAGAATAGGAACCGTGAAGCCGAGCACGGCCAGCCAGGCGGTCTGGCGGGCGCTGAGACTGCGCCGCCACATGAGCAGGGCGATGACGATGTAGAGCGCGAGCACGATCCACGCGACGAGCATCTTGCCGCTCGTAATGGGCTTGTTGATGCGGAAGGATGCGGTCATCGCCAGGCTTAGGAGCACGACGCCCACGAAAACCATGCGAACGATGGCTTTGGACAGATCATGGATGGGTGGGAGCTGGTGGAAGAGCGCATTGATGCGATGCTTTTTCAGCAGCCGGTCTTGCAGCAGGAACATCACGCCGGTGATGCACGCGAGCGCGAAGGCAGCGTAAGCGATGAGCGCCACGGCGGCATGGAACTCCAGCCAGGGGTTGATTTTTTCTCGTGGCGCGGGAACAGCCTGATCAATTGACGAGAGCAGCGAGGTGATTTGCAGCAAGGCCACCATCGGCGCGGTGAATACGCCGAGCAGCGACAGCCGATACGTGGCGCCGACCAGGAAATAAAGCAGCACGATGCACCAGCCGATGAAGATGAAGGCTTCAAAAAGATTCGTCAGCGGGCAGCGTCCGTGTTGCTGACCGCGCAGATAAAGAAACGCGCTCTGGAAGATGAAACCGACCGCCATCGGCAGCAGATGCCAGCGGCTTTCCTGCCACTTGCCTGCGCGCAGCGCGACCATGGCGTGGGCGACCCCGCCGAGAAAGGCGAGGGTGGAGAACACGATGAGGAGGCGTGGAATGTCCATGAAGAAAGCACCTTGGCGCAAAGTTTGGAAGTTGTCGAATACGTGGGAGTGGCGAATACGGGGCGCGGGATTGCTTTGAAGGCAATACGTATGTGCTCAATTTCGCGACGTCGGATAAGCCTTGACCCGTCGGGCATGAAACGCTTGTTTCACGCTCGTCTTGTTGATGATTTCAACCCTATGTCTCCTGCCATTCTCGACCGACTCCGCTCCGCCATCCGCGATGTGCCTGACTTTCCGCAACCGGGGGTCGTCTTCAAGGACATCACCCCGGTGTTGTCGGACCCGGAACTTCTTCGGCTGGCCATTGATGCCATGGCGGAGATGGCTGGAACCCAGCGCGTTGACAAGGTAGTGGGCATCGACGCGCGCGGATTCATCTTCGGGGCGTTGCTCGCCGCACGACTGGGCTGCGGTTTTATCCCCGCACGGAAGAAAGGCAAGCTGCCGTGGCGCACTCGCGGAGTCGATTACTCACTGGAATACGGCACGGCCTCATTGGAGATTCACGAAGACGCACTCGCGCCCGGCGAAAATGTTTTGCTGGCTGATGATCTGCTGGCCACGGGCGGGACGGCGGGCGCGGCATTGAAGCTGATGACAGAGATGCGCGCAAATGTGCTGGGCTCGGTTTTTTTCATCGAACTGGGATTTCTCGAGGGCCGGGAAAAAGTGGAGCCGTTCGGGCCGGTGCAGTCGGTGGTGGCATTCTGATCGTGCCACATGTCAACTCCGCGCCTTCCCTCCCTAGCCGCACTGGCGCGCGAAATGCTGGTGCCGGCGGCGGGTAAGCCGCGCTCGAATCAGGAGATGGAGCGCGCGATCAAACGCTACCGCAAGATTGGTGAGGAGCGTGTGAGGATGCTCCATCGCGCAGGAGGTGGAGGTGTGGAAGTTTGCGAGAAGCGGGCGGGCATGGTGGACCTGGCGTTGATGCATCTTTGGAATCATCTTGCGGCCAGAGAGGAATTTGCCGCCGCCAGTAAAACGCCCCTGAGCCTTATCGCTACAGGCGGTTACGGTCGGGAGCAGATGAATCCATGCAGTGATGTGGACATGCTCTTTCTCATGCCCGGCAACGGCAACCGGGTGCCGGATGTGGTGGGATTATTGGTCACACAATTTCTGACCATGCTCTGGGACGTTGGATTCAAGGTGGGCGACAGTTCCACGCGCTCGGTGGGCGACACGCTCCTTCTGGCCAACGCCGACAATCAGGTGAAGACCGCGTTGATCGAATCGCGGCTGGTGGCGGGTGACGATCGGCCGTTCGCCCAATTGAAGAAGCGCTTTGACCGTGAATGCATGAATGGCCACGAATCCGCGTTTCTGCGGCTGCGTCAGGCAGACCTGCGCGAGCGGCACACCAAGCACGAAAACACTCCCTTTGTTCAAGAGCCAAATGTGAAGACCGGTTGCGGCGGTCTGCGTGATTATCACAATTTGCTCTGGACGGCTTATGCCAAGCAACGCACCACGCGCCTGCGCGACCTGGTCAAGCCGGGCCTGCTTACGCCCACCTCCCTGCGCGAACTGACCCAGGCGCACGAGTTCCTGCTGCGGACGCGCACGGAGATGCATTACATCGAGAAGCGGGAGCACGACCTTCTTACGCTGCGGCTTCAAGGCACGGTGGCCACCAATCTGGGCTATCGCCAAAAGCGCATCCTGGAACGCATCGAGGCTTTCATGCGTGATTACTACACGCACACGCGCAACATTCTCCAGCGCGGCAATGAGCTGATGGACCGCTTTCATCTCGACACCCTCGAGCAGGAGCAGCGCGGTGTGCGCGGCTTCCTCGCACGGCGGCGCGCGGGCAAGCAGGAAAAATTCGACGGCTTCATCAGCAAGAACGAGCGTCTGTATGCGGAGAATGACCACATCTTCAAAGAAGATCCATCGCGCTTGATGCGCATTTTCATGCACACCCAGCAGCGTCATCTGCGCTTCAGCCCGGAGCTATACCGGCTGGTGCAGAAAAGCTACGGATTGATCAACCAGACTTTCCGCTACAGCAAGGCGGTGCGTGAAAGCTTCGAGGCCATCCTATCCTGCAAAGGCGATGTCGCGCGCGTGCTGCGCCAGATGCACAGGGTGGATTTCCTGGGCCGCTACCTTCCTGAGTTCGGCGCTCTGACCTGCCTCGTGCAGCACGAATTTTTTCATCGCTACACCGCAGACGAACACACGCTGCGCACGATTGACAGGCTTGATGACCTCGCGGGAGCGCCGCGAGCGGGGATGGAATTTTATCAAAAGCTCTTCCGTGAAATGCAGGAGCCGGGCCTGCTTTATCTGGCCCTCTTGCTGCACGATTCCGGGCGCGCCGCTAACAAGCTGACGCACAGCGATGAGAGCGCGAACCTGGCCAGCCACGTCTGCCGCCGGCTTCAGATCAAAGGCGAGCGCCGCCGCCTGCTGATGTTCCTGGTGGATCATCACCTCACGCTTTTCAAATTTGCCACCACGAAAAATCTCGATGATCCGCAGGTGGTTGAAGACTTTGCCGGCATTGTGCGCAACCAGACTTTCCTGGATGCCTTGATGGTCATGAGCTGCGCCGACAGCCAGGGCACCAGCGAGCACAGTTGGACGAACTGGAAGGAGAGTCTTCTGCGCCAGCTTTACAGCAATGTCCGGCGTTATCTGGATGATCCCACCGACTTTACGCGCAGCATGACCGCTCCGCTCGAGGTTCTGCAAACTGAGGTGATGGCCATTGTTGGCGAGGGATACGAAAACGAGACCGCGGCCCACTTCACCCACATGCCGCGGAGCTATTTCAATTTCCGCGATGCGGCCACCATCGTTCGGCATCTCCGGCTCTATCGTCAGTTCTTCCGCAAACTGGTTGAGGATGACGCCGGCACCGGCCTGCTGCCGACGCTGGAATGGGATGAACGCCCCGAGCAGGGATGCAGCGTGCTCAACATCGTTTGCTGGGATCGTCATCTGCTGCTCGCGCGCATCGCGGGCGCACTCGCGGCGAACAACATCAACATTCTCTCCGCCGATCTCTTCCAGCGCACCGATGACGTGGTGCTGGACATCTTCCGGGTCTGCACGCCCCACTTCACTCCGGTCACTAATGAACGCACCAAGGCGCGGGTGCAGAGCATGATTGAACAGGCATTCCAGAGCACGCACTTTGATTTCAGCGATCCCATTGCCGAGAACCGCCGCACGAACAAAGGCCTGGAAGATGTGGCCTCGGAACTGCCGCAGCGCATTTATCTCAACAACGAACTCAGTCCGAATCACACCGTGCTGGAGTTGCAGGCCATCGACCGCATCGGCCTGCTTCATGATGTTTTCATGGCCATCGGCCACCTCGGCGTCAGCGTCTGCCATGCGCGTATCAACACCGAAAAAGGAGTCGCCTTCGATGCTCTCTATCTTCAGAACCATGAAGAAAAGAAAATTACGGATCGCGATTTGCTGCTGAAACTCAGGGAGGATGTGGACCGCGCGGTCTTCGTGTGAGTGATGACGAGCGACCCGCCCATCATTCTGTTCGATGGCGTCTGCCATCTCTGTGCGTGGTCGGTGCAGTTCATCATCAAGCGCGACCCGCGCGGCATATTCCGTCTTGCATCGCTGCAATCCGATGCGGGCAGGGCAATCATGCGGCGGCATGGACTCGATGAAACCTCGCTCGACAGTTTTGTTTTGGTCGAAGACGGACATGCGTGGTGCGAGAGCAATGCAGCGTTGCGCGTCTGCCGGCATCTGCCCTGGCCGTGGCGATGGTTTCCGCTGTTCTTGCTGGTTCCGCGTATGCTGCGCGATCCGGTATATAGATTCATCGCCCGCAACCGCTATCGCTGGTTCGGGAAGTCCGACGTCTGCATGATGCCGACTCCGGAGCAGCGGGCGAGATTTTTGGAATGAGGAGCGAGGGCTGCGCGTTACATCGTCATGAACACGCAATACACCATCCGGGCTGTTCCTGTCTCCATCGACCGCGCCTTGCGGCGGCGCGCGAAGCAGGAGGCAAAGAGTCTCAATTCTGTTGCCGTCGAAGCGCTGGCGCGCGGCCTCGAGATCGAGGCAAAGCTGGTCGAGCACACCGACCTCGATGCTCTTGTCGGCTCATGGCAGGAGGACAGGGCGTTTGACCGTGCCATCGCAGACTTCGAGCGCGTGGACGAGGAGGCGTGGAAGTGAACGTCGCGCTGGATACCAACGCCTACAGTGATTTCATGAGAGGCGACCTGGGACATGTTGAGATCATCCGCGCCGCGCGCCACATTCATCTTCCGCTCATGGTGCTCGGCGAACTCCGCGCTGGATTGGCCGCCGGAAACCAGAAATCCGCCAATGCTGCGAACCTTCAGCGTTTCCTCGGCAGCCCTCGAGTCACGGTTCTCCTGCCCGACGAACAGACGACGCATCACTACGCGCAACTCTACCTTCAGCTTCGCAAGAAGGGCGTTGCCATCCCGACCGACGATCTATGGATTGCCGCCCTCGTCGTCCAGCACAACCTCGTTCTCTGCACATCAGACAACCATTTTCAGCATCTGCCGCAGGTTGCGAAGTGTTAAAGGCGGCGATCAGCAGCGCCCGCTCTCGCCGGTCACCTGCTTCAGGCGTTCTTCAATATGCGCCGTCACTTGCTGCCACTCGAAGCGCCAGTTCCAGAACTCGCCGCTTTGGCCGGGGATATTCATGCGGGATTCGCTGGCCAAACCGAGCACATCCTGAAGCGGGCAGATGGCTAGTTGCGCCTTACTCTGCCACACATGTTGGATGAAGTCCCAGTTCAATTCGCGGCCATCGGTCTTGGTGTAGTTCAGGATGGTGCGACGTTCGGCATCCACCATTTCCTGAGTGCGTGTGGTGGCACCTCCGGCTTCGCTGCGGTAGAGGCCGAGCACGGTGTCGTTATCATGGGTGCCGGTGTAGGCCACGCAGTTTTCGGGATAATTTTCCGGGACATATTCCTCAGCCAGCGTGTCGGCTCCGAAGGCGAACTGCATGACTTTCATGCCGGGCAGTCCGTGCTGATCCCGCAGCGCGACCACGTCGGGCGTGATGATGCCGAGGTCTTCGGCAATGACGGGCACTTCGCCCATGTCTTCGCGCAGGGCGTTGAACAAAGCGTCGCCAGGCGCATCCACCCATTTGCCGTTGATGGCGGTGGCTTCGCTGGCAG
>JAYVOH010000236.1:0-3455 GCA_043758025.1 Verrucomicrobiota bacterium | reverse complement strand
AAGCAAAGGTGTGTCGTGGTCGATGTTGACGAATCGTGCTGCCATTGCTTCCGGTAGCATCAACGCCGTGCTTTGGCAAAGTCCGACAGGCTGCTAGTGCAGCGTAACCGATGAACCGGCCACAAAATACATCTTGCTCACCACGTCTGTTCATTTGATAACGTAGTCGAATTAAAAGTTACAATGCACTAGGGGGATTGTCCGATGTTCATGACGTGCGCGACTTCCGTGGTGAGCTTCGGATTCTTGCCGCTCCTGCGGTGGGTTTTTGGTCGGCGGTAGGAAACGCGCCGCTCCTTGAACAGGGGCAGTTCTATACTTTACCCTAAAATCGGAGATGACTTTGAACAGGAGGAAACAAAGAGAGCAGAGATTCAGAATGTTGGACATGAAGTTGGCAGGGGTTTGGTATTCACCCAATAAGTGAAAGCGTGATTCTTTGACATACCTTCTGTTTCAGTTTCCTCTGTTCACTCCTGTTTTTTCATCACTCTTTTTAGGTTTACTCCGCCAGAGCCTTGTTGCTTCCCACTGATTGTAGTGTAAATCCCATCAACGATTTTCATTATTTTGTCTCTATTGAGCCGCGCACAATTGCATGACAAGGAGACGGCACACTCTTGTGCCGTTTTCCGGGCGGGGCAAGAGTGTGCCGACTCCTTGGTAAGAGGTCACCCAATTGCGCGAGACTCAATAAGACATAAGGCCCGTCTGTTTTTGCCTTTCTGTTTGTCGGCCCTGATGGTGTCCGTATTGCAGGGTGCCGTCTGGTATGTGGCTCCGAAGGGTGATGATGCGGCGGCGGGATCGATCAAAGAACCATTTGCCACGGTGCAGCGTGCGCAGAAAGAGGCGAAGCCGGGCGACACGGTATTCATCCGTGGCGGGACTTATCTGATGCAGGAGGCGCAGATCGCGGAGCGGAGAGGTCCGTTTGCATCCATCACCTTGCTCGATAAGAGCGGCACGAGGGACAAGCCCGTTACTTATTGCGCTTACAACCATGAGCGGCCGGTCTTTGATTGCTCGCAGGTAAAGCCGCAAGGGATGCGGGTCAGCGCTTTTCAGGTCAAAGGGTCGTGGCTGCGCGTGGTCGGGATCGAAGTCGTGGGCGTGCAGGTGACAATCAAGACGCACACGCAGTCGATCTGCTTCGAGAGCAACGGCAGTCACAATCGCTTCGAGCGGCTGTCCATGCACGACGGCCAGGCCATCGGCATCTACCACGTGCACGGATCGGACAATCTTTTCCTCAACTGCGATGCCTGGAACAACTGGGACAACACTTCCGAGGATGGCAGGGGCGGCAACACCGATGGCTTTGGCTGTCATCCGACCCAGGGCAGCACGGGCAATGTGTTCTGCGGCTGCCGGGCGTGGTTCAACAGCGACGACGGCTTTGATTGCCTGGGCGCATTCGAATCGGTGACCTTTGAGAATTGCTGGGCGCTTTACAATGGGTTCTCGCCAAAGTTCGAGCGCGCCGGCGATGGCAATGGTTTCAAAGCCGGGGGCTACGGCAGTGCATCTGCTGAAAGGCTGCCGAAAACCATTCCCCGACACACGGTCCGGTTTTGCGTGGCTGCGGGAAACAAAAACAGCGGCTTCTACGCCAATCATCATCCCGGCGGCTGTGACTGGTTCAATAACACCGCCTACCGCAACGGCATCAATTTTAACATGCTCGGACGTCTGGCCGACAACGTCACCGATGTGGACGGCAGCAGGCACAAGCTGAGAAACAATCTGAGCTACCATTCGCGCTCCGACCTGGTGCGATTCAACGCTGACAAGAGTGATGCGGCGAACAATTCCTTCACGCTCGGACTCAAGCCCAGTGACAAGGATTTTGTCAGCCTCGATGTGAATGAGTTACTGAAGCCGCGGAAGGACAATGGTGAGCTGCCCGATGTTCGTTGCCTTCACCTGGCGAAAGGCAGCGCGCTCCAGAATGCGGGTGTCGATATCGGCTTTACCTTCAAGGGACTCAGGCCGGACCTTGGTGCCTTTGAACAATGACCCCTGATCCACTCCTCCCGGCGATGTCCGATTTCACCAAAAAGTTGTCAGCGCACTTTTGCGGACAAGACTTGAAAGATAACGTTGGCTCCCGCTAATCTGGTGGCCTGCCATTTCACACAGCATTTATCCAATCTATCATGAGCAAGAAATTCAACATCGCCGTCGTCGGCCTCGGTTTCGGGGCTGAATTCATTCCCATCTGGCAGAAGCATCCGCATACGACGTGCTATGCGATCTGCCAGCGCAATCCCGACAAGCTCAAGGAAGTGGGGGATCACTGGAAGGTGGACGTGCGTTATACGGATTTCGCGGAGATGCTTCGGGACCCGGCGATTGACGCGGTGCACATCAACTCGCCGATTCCGGATCATGGCTGGATGAGCATTGCCGCCTTGAAGGCTGGCAAGCACGTGGCTTGCACGGTGCCGATGGCGACCTCCGTTGACGAGTGCCTTGAGATTATCAAGCTCACGCAGCAGACCGGTTTGAAATACATGATGATGGAGACCGTCGTTTATGCGCGGGAGTATCTTTTCATGAAAGAACTGCGTGACCAGGGTGAGCTGGGCAAGGTTCAGTTCATTCAGGCAAGCCATCAGCAGGACATGGATGGCTGGCCGAATTATTGGCCCGGTCTGCCGCCCATGCACTATGCGACGCATTGCGTGGGTCCGGTGCTCGGACTGGCGGGAGGCGATGCGGAATACGTCAGTTGCTTCGGCTCGGGAACGATCCGCGAGGAACTGATCAAACATTACCAATCTCCCTTTGCCGTCGAGACCGCGCATATCAAGGTTCGCAACACGGATCTCAGTGTGCGCATCATCCGCTCTCTGTTCGACACCGCGCGGCAGTATCGCGAGAGCATTGATGTTTATGGATCAAAGAAATCGGTCGAATGGCCGCTGATTGAGCACGAGCCGCTGGTCCTGCATACGGCAAAGAAACCGGAGCCTGAGATTCCCGAGAAGATCATGTGTCCCGACTTTGCGAGCCGTCTGCCTGAGTCCATCCAGCGCTACACCACCAGGGGTGTCTATGACACGGATGAAAACGTGCATCTAAGTTTTGTCCAGGGTGCGGGGCACGGCGGCAGCCATCCTCATCTGGCGCATGAGTTTGCCATGGCGCTGGCGGAGAGTCGCGAACCATTTCCGAATGCGAAACAATCTGCGAACTGGACTTGCACCGGCATCCTGGCGCATCAGAGCGCACTCGAGGGCGGGGCGCTCAAGACGCTGCCGCCGGAAACGCTGTCTTGACCTCCCGCGCGGCGGGGCAGGGTGTTGTCTTGCAGACTGTTGAAAAACGACGGTAACACAAGCTTCCAGCCTGTGGGTATATCAGGCATCATGCCTGAAACGAAGGTAAACAGACAGGCTGGAAGCCCGTCACACCCTCAGCCATGATGGCCGAGTTACTTTTTCAACAGA
>JAYVOH010000235.1:0-9994 GCA_043758025.1 Verrucomicrobiota bacterium | reverse complement strand
TGCTCGGGCTCGCGGGTGATGTGGTCGGCCTTGCCGTCCTTCACGTCGCGGCTGGTGGTGGACCACTGGAAGTTGCTGTTGAACTTGATGCCGTAGGGGGGATCGAAGTAGATGCACTGCACGCGCCCGCGCAAGCCCTCACGCTCGGCCAGGCTGGCCATGACCTGGAGGGAGTCGCCCAGGATCATGCGGTTGGACCAGTTCTGGTCGTGCTTGTAAAAGTCAGTCTTGTCCGCGTCCTTCGGCATGCCGTTGAAGTCGGCAAAGAGGTCGGGTTGATGGTTCCCGGTTCCCTGTTCCCGGTTCCTGGTTTGTTCAAGAAGGTCGTCAATGAGCACCTTGGGGTGGACCTTTTCCTGGATATAGACGGCGGGGCGTGGACGACGAGGTCGCTCCAGTCCTGCGCATCCTTCCCGCGCCAGACGAGCTGGGGATCGAGGTCGGTGTTGCGCGGGTAGCGGATGGACTTGGCCTGCGAGTGTTCCTTTTGGATGACGGACTGCTGCTCGACCGAGGGGATGTTCTTCCGCTTGGCGTCGCCGTGCTTGAGGGTCTCGACGGATTTGCTGGTGGTGGGCTTTTTGGCCATGAAATTACGGGTGGAAGCCGATGCGGCGTTTGGGCTGGGCCTTGCGGGCGGTGTCATCGCTGATGAGTTGCTTAATGGCATCGAAGACGACGGCGAACTGCTGGTCGTATTTATTCTCGATGGCCTCGATTTTTTTGGCGAGGTCGCGATTCGAGTCCATGAGGCGGCGCAACTGGACGAAGGTGCGCATGATGGCGATGTTCACTTCCACGGCCCGAGTGGAGCGAAGGACGCTGGAGAGCATGGCGAAGCCCTGCTCGGTGAAGGCGTAGGGGAGTGAGCGGCGCCCGCCTCGCGGGTCTTTTGAGATCACAAATTGTGATGTCAAAGTTGGACTCGTCACAGATTGTGATGAGTCCGCTGGTGTTTCTGAAATTAATCGCGGTTTCCGAAGTTTAAGCCCCAAAGGGGCGACATATGCCAGCCCAGGGCAACGCCCTGGGTAAAAAAGGAGGGAAATCATCAGCCCTGTATGGGCGGCACAAAAGGGTGCGGACCGGTTGTGTCGCCCCTTCAGGGCTGGATACCGTTTCTCCAGCCACCCAGGGCGTTGCCCTGGGCTGACATGTCTCAGGCCGTTGGCCTGCAGATTCGGAATCCGGATCAAGGTCACAAATTGTGACCTTGAAGGCGAACCGGTCACAATCTGTGACCGGCTGCCCTGGGCAGCGCGGTCGTTTGCGATGCCAGATTGGCATCGCAAACGGTCCCCAGGCTGTTTGCTGTCACGGTTCATCATTCACCCTTCACGATTTCTACAATCATCCGGTCGAACTGGCTTTCCACCTTCGCCTTGAAATCGGACTCGATCTCATAAACATCGCAGAACTCGGCAAAGGCCCAGCGTCCGTGGCTGCCAAGATGGTTCACGCCGGGCACCCAGTAGGTCTCCATGGTGGAAGCTTTCTCTTTCGCGTCCTCACGGCGGTAGCCTTTGATCTCGATGACGAGGTGCAGGAGGTCATCGGGACCGTGTCCGTCCTCGACGAGGACGATGAAGTCGGGTCGGTATTTCCGCATCTCGGACTGGTAGCGATAGGGCACTTCAAAGCCGAGGTTGTGATTCTTGACGTAGGCGATGACTTTCGGGTGCGACTCGGCCACGCGGCAAAACTCGGCTTCCCAATCGCTATCGAGGATGACCCAGTTGAGATGATTCTTCGGCGGTGGTCCTTTGGTGTCCCAACGCTCGGTCTTGGAGGTGTTGAATCGGACGTGGTTGGTGGAGCCGACGGGGTTATACGGATCGAGCAGGGCCTTGATGGGGCGCTCGCCGACGAAGGCGCGGGTGATGCCGTGGGTGATGCGCTCGCAGGCCATGTCGGCGAGTTCCTGATACATGAGCAACGCAGGGTAGGTGCTGCCTTTGCATTCCAGGCAGGTGTCCAGCCATTGCTTGGTGACGCGCTTGAGCTGGCCGAAGAGGTGCAGCGGCGGCGGCTCGCCAGGATCGCGGAACTTGGTGTAAAGCAGGCGGTGGGTGACATTGAAGAGCAACGAGGAAGGCCGCATGTCGCCGAGGTGCTCCAGGTTGAGGTTCACCGTCTCGCCGATGATGCCTGCGTTCTGCGTGATGGAGGGGCCGACGAGTTCGGGCGTGAGGGTGAGGATGGAATTGTCATCATACTCCGCCTCGATGCGCTCCTCTGGCAGCTCGACGCGGTAGCCTTCCACACGCGGGAAACGGATCTCCAGGTGATCGCGCTCCGGGCGGATGGCTTTGACCTGGATGGTCTCGCGCGGCGGCTGGGGCGGGGCGATGACGGGCTTGGCGGTGAAGTCGAAGGGAATGCCGAGCACGTCGGCATACTCGACATTGAAGAGCTGCTCCTCATTTAGCTCATAAGACTGGCGGCGTAGAGCGCGACCGATGACCTGCTCGCAAAGCAACTGCGTGCCAAAGGCGCGGACTCCGAGGACGTGAGTGACATTGTTCGCGTCCCAGCCCTCCGTGAGCATGGAGACGGAGACGACGCAGCGGATGCCCGCGCCGAGCTGGTCGCGCTTGCCGACGGTGTTCATCACTTCGCGGAGGAGCTGCTGGTCGGTCAGGTTGTCTGCTGCGCGAGGATCGCCGGTGCGCTGGATGATGTCGCGGCGGAAGCGCTCGATCTCATCGGCGGCCATGCTGCGGAAGTTGTCGTCGAGGGCCTCGCCGGATTCGAGCTGCTCGCTATCAATGAGTAGGGTGTTGGGCCGGGCGAGCGGACTGCCGTGCTCGTCGAAATTGCGGAAGAGCGCGAGGCGTCCTTGCTCGGGGGTGCCGGTGCCGTCCGGGTTCTTCCGCACGAAGCCGGAGATGTAGTCATAGACGAGCTTGGAGGTGGAGGTGTTGTTGCAGACGACGATGAAGCAGGGCGGCACCTGGATGCCGCTCTTTTGCCAAAGCTCGAAGGTCTTCTCGTAGTGGCCGTAGAGGGCTTCCAGTGCGGTCTTGAGCAGGGTGGGCAGCTTGAGCGGATCAAGCTCCTCCGCCGCGCCACGGCCTTTCTTCGGCATCTTGCTGCGGATGTGTTTCCACAGCTCGCGGAACATGGGCATCTCCTCGCCGGGGATGTTCTGCGCCACGGGCACGCGCGGCAGTTTCACGATGCCGCACTCGATGGCGTCCATGAGGGAGAAGTCACTCAGCGTCCAAGGGAAGAGCGTGCCCTCGCGATAGCCGGAGCCGCTGAGGAAGAAGGGCGTGGCGGAGAGATCGAGCACGCGGTTCAGGCCGAGCTTGCGGTTCACCGCCTCCAGGCCGGTGATCCACAGGCGGGCGGCTTCCTTGTTCTTCTCGGCTTCCTTCCTTTCGTCACCATTGAGTTCGTCTTCGACCTCCTCCTTTTCCCCGACTTTTTCGCGGTAGCAATGGTGGGCTTCGTCATTGAGGACGAGGATGTTTTTCAAGCCCATGAGGTCGGGCATCACACGCTGGATCATCTGCCCCTCGGTCTCCTGCGTCTGCATGTCCTCACCCGTGCGACCTTTGAGCAACTGGCGACCGCCTTTGGAAATCTCGATGCGCTCGCGCAGCTTGAAGGCGTGGTAGTTGGTGATGACGATCTTGGCCTTGCGGATGTCCTCCAGCATGTCGGTGGGCACCAGCTCTCGGTCTTTGTAGTAGCTGTTCGGGTCGTTCGGCTGGAGCACCTGGAGGCGGTCTTTGATCGTGAGCCCCGGAGCGACGATGAGGAAGCCGCGGGTGAAGGTTTTGCTGCCTTCGCGACGGGCGGCATTCACCGCCTGCCAGGCGATGAGCATGGCCATGACCGTGGTCTTGCCCGCGCCTGTGGCGAGCTTCAGGCAGAGGCGCATGAGGCCGGGATTGGCCTCATGATTGGCGGCCGCGAGGTGTTCGAGAATGCGTTTGCCAGTGGGGAACTTGGGTGCGACTTCCGTCAGCCAGATCGCTGTCTCCACCGCTTCCACTTGGCAGAAGAACGGACGCACCCCGCTGAAGTTGTGATGCCGCCAATGCAGGAGCAGACGCTGGGTCTCTGGTGTGACCTGCCACTGGCTGGGTGGCAGACTGCGCCAAGTGTCCACCTGACTGCGCACGTCATTGATGCGGGAGGTGAGATCGTAGTTTTGATCCTCCGTCGAGAGTCCTTTGCCTTCATCCAGGATCATGTCCTGCTGGGCCGCTGAGCCTTTACGCTTCTTCGGCTTCGGAATCGGCGTGATGAACTTCGCCTTGCGACGGTCGGCAATTTTTTTCTGCGTCGGTTGTCCGTCATTGTCCAACTCCCAGTGCTGCTGCGGGCACGCGTAAGGCGAGTTGAGGATGGGTTGATCGAAGAAGGGATTGGACATGAAGCCTGCGTAATACCAGTGAAATTTCACCTATCAATGCCGGAAATCATTGTGCAGGATATGAATGACTGTGCAAAAGAAAACTGTGCCGTGCTGCGCCGACTCACCGGGTCACTCTCAACAAGACAATGCCTGAGTTATTCCGAAGCCTCGCCCTTTCCGGCCTTTTTCTTCCAAACCTCCACGGTCACATCATTTTTCTGCGCAGCTCCAGAGGTGCTGCGTCCCTCGGAAACGTATTTTTCCAGCAGCTTCGTCAGGCTTGAGACGATTTCCGGATGCTGTTTGTATTCGTTCGTTCGTTCGCCGACGTCCCCGCTCATGTCATAAAGCTGTGCGGCCGTATCGGCCAGGCCACCCTTGCTCCAGCCACCGGAATCCGCGCAGAACTCAAGTTTCCACCGGCCCTGGCGGATGGCGAAGTTGCCTTTGTAATGGTGCGGTGAAATAATTTCACTGCATTGTGTCTCCCGTATCATCGGAGATAGAACTCCGTTTGTGCCGTGCCTAACAGGCTTAGCAGCCTGTTGAAAAAGTAACTCGGCCATCTTGGCTGAGTGTGCGTCAGTCTTCCAGCCTGTCGTTTCTAATACGCATCAGGCCAGAGGCCTGATCAACATCACAGGCTGGTAGCCCGTGTTACCTCGTTTTTCAACAGGCTGTTAGCGCCGTCGGTTAAACCGTGGGGATGCCAGCGTTGAATCGTGGCCAGATAACGGCGACAATTTTCTGCAGAGCGTCGGCCGCGAAGGGTTATCGCGCCAAATCCGAAAAAAAATCAAGACGACAGCGAGGCTTCCAAGCATGGGAATGACTACGATAGGGGTTGCAATTGGTCAGAAAATGCTGGGCTGAACCCGCTAATCCTTTTTCTTATCCCTGTCTTTGTCATCGTCCTTCTTTTTGTCGCTTTTCTTTCGCTTGTCTGAAGAAGGTTCAGCGTGAGGTTTTGCCGCTTCCTGCTTTGGAGCCTCGCGCTTGGGCGCGTCCGCATGTTTTGGGGAATCTTTGTGTCTGGGCTCATCGTACTTCGTGTTGCCCTGATGTTTTGGAACGTCCTCGCGTTTTGGGGCGTCCTTGGGCTGGGGTTCCTCGACTCTGGTTGATTTATGCTTCGGCGGATCATCAGCATGGGACTTTTTCTCTGCGTTGCCTCTGGAACTAGAATGGTCGCCTTGTTGAATTTCGCCTTTGTTTTTATGATCGACTTGATCCCGGCCATCTGCCGATTCCGCGCGCTTGACGGTTTCGCGATGATGAGGCGCTCCGGCAATTGGCATCGGACGGGCGATGCCGTTATGATGATCCCGGAGTTCAGCTATTCCGGAATCACGGGATCCAGTGCGACTCAGGTAGCTGGTGTTGCTCTTTGCGCGCTCAGACATGTGCCGTGATTGAGTGCGGCGGCGGTCTGTATCAGGACGCCATTCCCGACTATTTGTCAGATTGTTGTTGATGTAAGAATAGTCCTCGCGGTCCCGGCGGTCTCTATCTCGGCTGTAGTCCCACCCTTTATTCCAGTCACCCCGGTAAACACGGTGGTGATGCCAGTCCAAGTCATAGTTCAACCATGAGCCAGTACCGTAACCGGTGCTGAACATCAGCAAGGGGCTAGCTACTGGCCGGTCATAGTAGATCACCTCAGGGTCGTAGCGTGGCTCATAAATGTAATCGGCTTCTGCGGGAATGATGCGGATGTAGGTATCATCTTGAACGATTTTTTGTTGGGGCGTGTCGTTGAGATTACCCAGCGCCCGCGCCTTGGCTCGGAGTTGTTGGATGGATTCCATAACCTCTACCGGCTGTTGGATGAACGCGTCTCCAACCTGAGCGGTCCATTCGAGATTCTCATCAAGCCATTTCAAAGTGTCGGGATAGCGGGTGAGCGCTTTCACACTGGAGTCCCAGGATTTGTCTTCAACTCGCGCAGGATTTTCGCCGGCGACAATAAACCGTGCTCCTAGCACAATGTCGGAAGGATAGGTGGAGGCGGGCAGAATCAACGCGATGAGTGCGTCAGGATAAAGGGCGATGGGTCCCAAAAGTTCAGCCAGTTCCGCAGCGGTGCGCCTGGGAGAAGGAGGATTGTCCGCAGAATCCTGGGCAGGAAGCGAAGTCGCGAGACATAAACCCACAAAGGTCATGAGGAGTGTTTTCATAACCGTTAAGTTATCGCGCCTGCTTTACGGGGCAATAAGGTGTTCACCCCATAGCGAGTGCTTTGAACGAGATAGAAGAGAGCAGACAATGTTAAGGCCTGCTTGGTGCTCACGAAACTCGCCCCACAGTAACACTGACGTCGCGCAGGTAATCGCAGATATCATTCGACTGCGCCTGGGCGTCATAGTCTTTCCACACCTGTTTCTCCGGCGAATCTGCATAATAAGGTGAGGCATTGTAAGTGTGCGTGCATTCCAGCACCTTCCAATAATCAAATCCCTGCCGCCGATCACGTGGAATCCAGATGCTGCGCCCGCGACCATCGATGTGCCACTTCCCGACGAAGCCGGTGTCATAGCCCGCCTTGCCAAAAACCTTCCCAATGGTGACTGCTTCCGGATTCAAAGGAACATCATTGATGAAGACGCCATGGGTCAGCGGTCTTTGTCCGGCAAGCATCGTGGCGCGCATCGGCGAGCACACCGGCAAACCAGAGACGGCATTCATGAAGCACGCGCCTTCGGTGGAGAGCCTGTCCATCTTCGGTGTCTTGACGTTGGGATCGCCCGCGAATCCGAAGGCCTGCGCGCGCCATTGATCAGCGATGACGACGAGGACGTTGGGTTTGTCCGCCGCCATCAAACTGGCGGCAAAGATGAATGGCAATACAAAGATAAGCACTCGTTTCATATGATGATAAAGAACGGCACCCCACGTCTCTTCTTACAATTTCACGCCACAGCAAACGACGGCGGGCTCACTTGTTCGGTTCCGCGCCGCTCGCGACTCCCACGCCCGCGTCCTCGGGTGGAAGGAAGGATTTGAAGCGATTCTTGTCGATAGCCTTCATGTAAGCTTCCATGGGCGTGATGTAACCGTCGCGGAGCTTCTGCCAGATGGCATCATCCATGAACTGCATGCCCAACGCCTTGCCACCAATGATGACATCGTAGAGTTTCTGGGTAGCGCCTTCGCGAATGATCGCGCCGACGGCGGGAGTGGTGACCATGATTTCATTCACGGCGGCACGGCCTTTGCCATCGGCCTTCTTCACCAGAAGCTGGGCCACCACGCCACGCAGCGACGCGGCGAGCATGGTGCGGACTTGCGACTGTTGATCGGCGGGGAAGACGTCAACGATACGGTCAACCGTTTTGCGTGCGTTGTTCGTGTGCAAGGTTCCGAAGACGAGCAAGCCGGTCTCCGCAGCGGTGAGTGCGAGCGAAATGGTTTCGTGGTCGCGCATTTCACCGACGAGCACGATGTCCGCATCCTCGCGCAAAGCCGCGCGCAGTCCGTCCGAAAAGCTCGGTGTCTGAATGGGCACTTCGCGCTGGGTAAAAATGCTTTTCTTGTTGCGATGCACGAACTCGATCGGCTCCTCGATGGTGATGATGTGCCGGTTGAAGTTGGTATTGATGTAATCAAGCAGGGCCGCCAGCGTCGTGGACTTGCCGGAACCAGTCGGCCCCGTGACTAGAACCAGTCCACTGCGCAGATGGCCAAACTCCTTGATCACCGCTGGAACACCAAGTTGTTCCAGCGTGGCAATCTTCGTGGGAATGATACGGAAGACGGCGGCGTAGCCGTTGAGCTGGCGGAGAAAGTTGCAACGGAAACGTGAGTCCTCGTCCATTTCATAGGCGAAGTCCAGGTCGCCCAATTCCTGATACCTGTTCCATCCGCGTTCATCGCAGATTTCCTGCATGATTGTCTCCATGAACTCCTTGGTCAGGACTTCATCAGAGATCGGCTTGATGCTTCCATGAACTCGAATCTTTGGTGGCTGCCCCTGCGTGATGTGCAAGTCGGAACCGCCCATTTCGATGAGCTTGTGAAAGAATTGGTCAATGATGGGCATGTATAAGAAAGGATTAAGGCGAAAGGATAAAGGATGAAATTATGAGTGGGCGACTTTTCTTTAACGCACAATGGTTGTGATGATGGCGATGAGTTCGTTTGATTCGCTAATCAAGGCTGTAATTTCACTACTGGCCTGTTGACCGCTTTCCACAAGCAAATCAAGCCAGCAAACGGTTTCTTCAAGTTCCTGCAATGCTACTTCCAGTTTGCTGATGAATTCAGCATCCGATCTTGAACGGGAGGCTTCGCGGTAATGCGCCCCGATGGAAGTTCCTGATCTTAAAAATTGCCGACCAAGAATCCGCGTCACCTCATTCTTCGGGAGGGCCGTGAACCGCTGAATGATCGAGAGCGCATACCGCTTGGTGCGGCCACCCAGATCCTCCGGTTCCTTCCCATCACGTTTCATAAATTTTATCCTTTAGCCTTCATCCTTCATCCTTCATCCTTCATCCTTCATCCTTCATCCTTCATCCTTCATCCTTCATCCTTCATCCTTTCATTACGACTCTAGGAATTTTTTCATCGTCTGCTTGTCCTCGGCGCGGCCCAGACATTCGTCGCGACTGATGAGTCCCTTGGAGTAGAGGTCTTGCAGGGAATCATCCATGGCGATCATGCCCACGGCCTTGCCGGTCTGCATGATGCCCGGCAGCATGAAGGTTTTTCCTTCGCGAATCGTCGAGGCCACGGCGGGCGTGTTCACCAGCAGTTCCATGGCCATGATGCGCCCGTTGCCATCGGCGCGCGGGACGAGCTGCTGGGAAATGATACCGCGCAGTGATTCGCTGACCATGATACGGATCTGGTCGCGCTGGTCGCTGGGGAAAACGTCCAGCACGCGGTCCAGGGTGCGCGGGGCGTTGCCCGTATGCAGGGTTCCTAAAACCAAGTGTCCCGTTTCTGCGGCCGTGATGGCGAGCGAGATGGTTTCCAGGTCGCGCATTTCACCGACCATGATCACGTCCGGGTCTTCACGCAAAGCTCCGCGCAGCGCAGCGGCGAAACTCTTGGTGTGGGTGCCGACCTCGCGCTGGTTGATGTGACAGCTTTTCGGCGTGAAGACATATTCGATGGGGTCTTCCAAAGTGATAATGTGATCATCGCGATCCATGTTCACTTCATCCACCAAAGCAGCGAGCGTAGTGGACTTGCCGGAACCAGTGGCGCCGGTGACGAGGACGAGTCCGTTCTGGAAGCGTGTGAGCGTGCGGCAGGTTTCCGGCAGCTTGAGCTCCTTGAGCGAACGGATGTTCGTGTTGATGATGCGGAAGACCATGTCAATGCCCAGACGCTGCCGCACGACGGAGCAACGAAAACGACCGAAGCCAGGCGAGTAAGCGAAGTCCACGTCCCCGCGTTTTTCCAACAGGTCAATCTGCTGCTGGCCGAGGAACTGGTAGGCCAGGCGTTTGGTATCATGCGCGGTGAGCGGAGCCGCATTGTCCCATATGGGCTGAAGCGTGCCGAAGCGACGCCAATTCGGCGGCGCACCCGTCGCGAGGTGAAGGTCGGAGCACTCGTATTGCTGGCCGAGTTTGAGGTAGTCATCGATGGAGTCCAGCACTTGAACGACGGCTGCTG
>JAYVOH010000234.1:0-25089 GCA_043758025.1 Verrucomicrobiota bacterium | reverse complement strand
TTTCGAAACTTAATGACAGACCCGACAAAGACTTTGCCGTGGAGATCAAAGCCCGCCAGTCCCATGAAGCAGAACTGCTCAAAAGCGGTGGCCTAGTCTCCGGCCTCATCATGTTCCAAGTCGTGCTGGTCACGCTCATGGCCTCCAATAACGCCGCGCGGGAGATCGCAGGCGAGCGCGATATCCTGGAGCGCGAACGTCTCGGCGGACTGCGCCCGCTGGCTTATCTCCTGAGCAAAATTCTTTTTCTCGGGGCCTTCGTTCTAGCGCAGGCGCTCTGGATGGGGCTGTTCGTGGACATGGTCTGTCACGGCATCCCGGGAGATTTGTTCGTCAAGCTCGGCCTGCTCGTCATGGCCTCCGCCGCGATGACCTCGAGCTGTCTCGGTGTCTCCGCGCTCATGCGCTCCCCGGAAAAGGCGACCATACTCAGCATCTATCTTGTGGGCTTTCAGCTTCCGCTCAGCGGTGCCGTGCTCTCGCTGCCCAAGGCCATGGCGCCAGTTGTCCAGCCGCTGATCGCCGCCTTCTGGAGCTGGTCCGGCAGCCTGCACACCCTTCGGGAAAGCGCACCGGACTTCCATTCCGCCGTGTTGAAGGTCACCTCCTCGGAGCTGGTTCCCCCGACGCTGGCGCTTTTTGTTCTCGGCATCCATGTCGTTGTCGGATTGTCCCTGGCCTACGCCGGTGCAAAACATTCGCAATGGGATTAAAGAAAACTTTCCGCGCCGAAGGGTTGCGTGTTAAGTTTCATGCTCCAAACAATTCCCCCCTCACCACCTTTCACCCGAATATTAGATGGCACGCCGCGCCAAGTCCTCAGTCAATCCCGTTCACTTTCTGGCCATCGCTGGCACCATTGCCCTCATCGCCATCGGCGGCTATTTCATTCTGGGCCGCAAGTCCGACAGCGGCTACGCAGGAGTCACGGAGCTGAGCGTGCATGAATATCTGCAAAACTCGAACGCGCTGAGCAACAACACCTACCGCATCGAGGGCGTCGTCGAGGAACGCCTCGATAACTGGCGCTCCAACGAAGGCCGCATCTTCAGCATTGTCGTGGAGTCCAACGGAGAATCATCCCCGCTCGCTGTCTTCGTCCCCGCAAATTTCAACGGCACCAACATCCAGCGCGGCCAGCGCTTCAAATTCAAAGTCACCATCCAGGCTGAAACCGGCGTATTGGAAGTTAAGGAAATCAGCAAGTCATGATGGCCACATCATAAGCTGGCCTTGTGTTTAAACGGGATAAGATTAAATTACCTCATCAACCATGAAGACGCTCCTCCGCCTCTCGTTACCTGCCGCCTGTCTCCTGCCCTCGGTATTCTTCGCCCAAGTGCTACCCCAAGGCGGTGGCGGCGGACAACAGCCCTCATCCAGTCAGGACACCAGTCCAGCCCCACAAAAGAAAAAAAAGGATAACCTTCTCGGGGATGCCCTGCCCTTCATGGATCCGGGTTCCGAGACTGTGCAATGGGATGGAAAAATGTTCAGCATCACCAACAACCGGGTGTTCCGGGCCTTGCTGGAAACTTATCTGGCCGCACCGGAGGCCAATGGCCCCGAGGACCAGGCTTATCGCGAAATCCTTGATCAGATCACCAAGTTCCTCTCGCCGAATCAC
Source organism: Verrucomicrobiota bacterium (assembly GCA_043758025.1). GTDB lineage: Bacteria > Verrucomicrobiota > Verrucomicrobiia > Verrucomicrobiales > Verrucomicrobiaceae > VFKE01. Next base: position 23,462 of record JAYVOH010000234.1, on the reverse strand, counting down.
CCCGGCGGTGCCGACCTCCCGAACGCCGTAGCGCTTCTCCCCGCAGCCGCACAATACAAAGCGGATGCCAAGCTCTGCGACTCCCTCGCCAATGCCATCTGGGGTGTGTGGCTCGCGCAGAAAAACGTCGTTCAACTTCGCAAGACCAACGATGCTATGAAGCAAAGCATCACCACGATGCATTTCCACGCGGAGCACCACACCGCCCCCATATCCACCCGAGGCGCGACCCCTGTTGGCGGTGGCAAAGGAGGTGGCAAAAACGGCGGCAACCAGGGACAAAGTGCGCAATCGGATGCAGGCCAGCTCGGACTGGTGGCCAGCTACATTAAAAATATCGCCGAATACGAGGTCAAGATGAAGGCCAATGAACTCGCGATGGGCCTCTCGCAGACCACTGCCAAGCTGGAGTTTCAGGCCCTCATGCTTCAGTTCGCCGTGCAACGCCGCTTTGAACACGTCGTCATGGCCTGCCGTTTCTACCGCAATATTTTCAACAATGATCCCCAGGGCGTCCTCCAGCTCAACAAAGGATCGGATGCGGAGAAAATGTTTGCCACCAGCCTTGGCACCTCGCCCACCGTCGGCACCCTCGACTCTTTCGCCAACGAAATGATAGGCAAGGTGGACACCTCGGTCCAGGCTTTCGATAATTTGCTCGCGCGTGGCGACATCGCCAGTGCCAGCCAGCGCATCAGTGAAGCGTTCATGGTGGGCGAATACCTTCCCCGTGTGCAACGCGTCCCCGCAGTAAAGAAGCTTCTCGTGCTCGACTTCACCCGCGACTCCAACCAGCTCATCTCTGCAATGGAAGTAAAGGACTACACGCTCGCCGAGTCCCTGGTGAACAAGATGCGCGCACAAGCCAAAGACTTTGATTACAGCAAACCACAAGCCGTCATCGAAACCGCGCGCACCGTCAGCGACATGCACCTGAACAAGGCCAAGGTCTGCGCGATGAAAGGAGACCAGAACGGCAGCGCCGATGCTCTTGGTGAAGCCGCCATGATGTGGCCCACCAATCCCAAGCTCAAGGAATTTACCAACATGATCGGAGTGAATGCCGATGTGAAAACCCAGGCCGCGCTCGATCTCGACCGCCTCCTCAGCCAGCGCAACTACCGCCAGATTTACAACGATCAAGGCCGTTACCTCGCCGCCGTGATGGACGATGCCGCGCGACAGGAGGCGTTGAAAAAAGTCCTCATGGACATGAACAAGGTCAACCTTGTCATCGCCGCCGCCACCGCCAACGCCCAGCACGGCAATCTCCCCGGAGCATGGGAGACCATTGAAAAAGCATACCAGGAATTTCCCGAAGACCCGGAGGTCACCCGCCTGCGTTCAGACTTCAGCGTGAAAGCCACCGAATTCGTCGGCGCTCTGCAAAAAGCCAAGGCCCATGAAGAACGCAAGCAAACCGGCTCCGCCTTGGCCTGGTTTCTGAAAGCCCGCAGCCAATATCCTCGCAGCGAGTTCGCCAGCGAGGGAGTTGATCGCATCGTCGGCAATCTGCACGGCGATCAGAAAAATCCGTAAATGACCTTCATGACCCGGCTAGTCCTTGCCTTCGGAACTCTCACGCTCATCTCGTGCGGAACCATGAAACCCGATGACAAACTGCAAAAAGTTATCACGGGCGACATTTTTCAAGGCTCACCATCCAATCCTGCGGATGAGAAAAAGCGCGAGGAACACGCCAGGGAAAACGAGCGCGTCATGCCCCATAAGGAAGAGCAAAAGGGCATGGGGCTGAAGATGGAGTTCTGATCAGCCGACCCCCGCCACGCTGGCGGCGGCCATTTGTGCGGTATGAGTCAAGCTCACGCGCATCTCGCGAATGCCAAGTTCCGTTGCCTTGCGCAAAGCTCCGTCGCGCAGCACTATCGAAGGCAACCCTTTCGCGTCCCGCCGCACTTCGATGTCCCGCCAAGTCACGCCTTCAGAAAGCCCGGTCCCGAGCGCTTTGGCCACGGCCTCCTTCGCGGCAAACCGCGCTGCATAATGGATCGCAGGGGCGGCACAGAAATCACAGTAGGAAATTTCATCCGATGTAAACACCCGCTCTTTGAACCGGTCGCCCGATTTTTCCAGCATCGCCTGAATGCGCGGCACTTCCACCAAATCGAGACCAAGTGAAATCAAGTTCATCCGCGATACTCCGTCATCACCGCCCGCATCTCCTGCACCGATAAACGCAAACCGACTGTTATGGCGCGTGATACGAGATGATGACCGATGTTCAACTCCGCCAGATATGGCACCGCAAAAAGTTCGCGCACATTTCCCGTCGCCAATCCATGTCCAGCGTTGACCTGCAAGCCGAGACTATCCGCAAGTTCCGCAGCCGCAATCAAGCGTGAAACTTCCGTCGCGCGCTCTGCTCCGCCGCCATTCGCAAACGTCCCCGTGTGCAACTCCACCATGTCCGCGCCGCAGTCCGCAGAAGCCCGCATGTGATCGCCCACGGGATCAACAAAGAAACTGACCCGCGTGCCATTGGCCTTCAATCTCGCCGTCGTTTCCTGAAGCGCCGCCGCATGGGCTATGACATCCAGCCCGCTCTCCGTCGTGATCTCCTGACGATTCTCCGGCACCAGGCAAACAAAGTCCGGCTTCAACGCCAGGGCGATTTCCACAATCTCCGGTGTGTTGCCCATCTCCAAGTTCAACTTCACTTTTAGCTCGCGTTTTAGCAGCCAGACATCCGCATCTTGGATGTGCCGCCGATCCGCCCGCAGATGCACCGTGATGGAGTCCGCACCCGCCGCTTCGCATTCACGCGCAGCGTCCAGAACCGAAGGCTCCGCATTGGGCGAGCCCGGCATCAAGGCATAGCGCGCCTGCCGTAACGTGGCGACGTGATCAATATTAACGCCGAGGAGGAGCATGGGAGAGAAGTAAGGGGTTAGAACTTTAGAGAATTAGTAGCTAAGGATGATTTTAGAAGGGCGCTCAACTTCTAAGGCTCTGACTTCTAAGTTTCTAATTGTCTTCTTCCCTCAGTGCTTGAAATGCCGATGCTCAGTGAAGACCATCGCCATCTTGTGCTCGTTGGCGGCGGCGATGACGTCCTTGTCTTTGACCGAGCCGCCCGGCTGAATTGCGCTGGTCGCGCCCGCCTCGGCGCACGCGATGAGTCCGTCTGGAAAGGGAAACATGGCATCGCTTCCGACCGCGCTGCCCTGTAAGGAAAGCCCGGCTTGCTGCGCTTTCCACACCGCGATGCGGCACGAGTCCACACGGCTCATCTGGCCCGCGCCGATGCCCAAAGTGCGGTCATGCTCCGCGAAGACGATGGCGTTTGATTTGACGTGCTTCACCACTCTCCACGCGAATCTCATGGCCTCGATTTCTTCCTTGGTGGGCGGGCGCTCGGTGACGACTTTGTCCTCAATGCCTTCGAGTCCAAGGGCCTTGATGTCGCTGTCCATGACCATGAGCCCGCCCGGAGCACTGCGAATGACAGGCTGCTGCAGCGCCTCAAGCGCGCCGGGTAGCATCTGCATCAGGCGGAGATTTTTCTTCTTCTGCAAAAGCGCGCGCGCATCAGCCTCGTAGTCGGGAGCGATGATGATCTCGGTGAAAATCTCGCCGATGATCTTGGCCAGGCCGAGTGTCATTGGACGATTGATGACAATGACACCACCGAAGGGGGCCTGCTTGTCAGTCTCAAAAGCCTTCTCCCATGCCTCGCGCAAATCCTCGTCGGCGCAGCCCACGCCGCAGGGGTTCGTGTGCTTCAAAATGGCCACCGTGGGGCGGCGAAACTCTAGCACCAGCGCGGCAGCGCTTTCGATGTCGAGCACGTTGGTGTAGCTCAACTCCTTGCCATGGAGCTTGGCAAAACAGTCGCCAAAATTGCCGTAGAGCGCGGCCTTCTGATGCGGATTATCTCCGTAGCGCAACTCGCTATAAAGCGGCAGGCTGAGATTGAAACTCTTGGCGCATTCCTGCTCCTTGTTGAGGTAACGCGCGATGGCTCCATCATAAGCTGCAGTGCGCTGGAAGACTTTCGTCGCCAGCCGCTCGCGCGTGGAAAGGTTGCTGTCGCCCTCGTTTTCTTTCATCTCCGCCAGCACAATTTCATAATCGGCGGGATCCGTGATGACGGTGACGCTTTGATAATTTTTTGCCGCGCTGCGCAGCATCGACGGACCACCGATGTCAATGTTCTCAATGGCTTCATCCAGAGTGACGCCAGATTTCGCAATGGTTTCCTCGAAGGGATAGAGATTCACCGCCACCAGATCAATCGGCGGAATGTCGTGTTTGGCCGCCTGCTTCTGGTGCGTGTCCAAGTCGCGACGTTGCAGCAGGCCACCGTGGATGCGCGGATGCAGGGTTTTCACGCGACCGTCGAAACATTCCGGGAATCCGGTGTAATCGGAAACTTCCGTGACGGTCAGGCCCTTGGACTTGAGATACTTTGCCGTGCCTCCGCTGGAAATGATCTCCACACCCATGCTGGCGAGGCCCTTGGCAAAGTTTGTCAGGCCGGTTTTGTCGGACACGGAAAGTAACGCGCGTTTGATGCTCATTTGGATCGGGGTCAATTCGGGGGCGGAACTTAGAGGGAAATGCCGCCGTGAAAAGAAATTTGTTCCGGCTCCTTGGGCTCACGCGCCCAGGCTGCGCAAAAAATCATACGGATAAATGCCCGTGCTGTGTCCATCACTGAAATCAAACTGCACGGCATACCCGCCGATCATGTTCCAGCCCTTCACCGTCACGCCGGGAAACTGCTTCTGGTCCGTGCCGCCGTATTGCACGCCCAGCAGATCACGTTCACCTGTATTCTCCGCGCTCGGTGAGGCCGCCCGAAGCTTCTCCATGCTGATGTAACTCTCTGTGCCGTCGTCCCAACTGATTGCGATTTCATTCCCAATCGCGGCGATGTTAATGGGGCGGGTCATGGCGGGCTAGTTATGATTGATCCTGTAAGTGTGTTCCAGTTATGAGACTGCGGGCTACACAAAGCCAGCGGAAGACTATTGTCACATCATGGGACTGGGTAGAGCGCCAAAAAACGGGCGGGTGTCATAACCGGGATGGGGCTTTTCGCGAAGTCGGCTTCGTTGCGTGTGACGATATAATCTGCAGCACAGGCTTCCGCGGCGACGGCCTGCATGGCATCCTCGAGGTCGGTGAAGCCGAGGGTGAATGCGCGTCGGGCATCGTTGTCGCCAACAGTGGCGACAACGGAGTTCTGTAGAAAGCCCTTCAGTGCGACTTCCGCACGAGCCTCTCCGATGATGGTGCCGAGGAGATAGAACGCCGTCGAGAGTCCATGCCAGGCGATAAATATCTCGCAGTGAAGCATGGTGCATCTGTCCATCACGGCCTCACTGTCCGCGTAATGCGGCAGCCGCTTGGTCAGTATATCAACGATGATGTTCGTGTCGAAGAAGATGCGCATGGGAGCCAGAGGCTAGAGTCCAAATTTTTTCTGGTAAGCGGCCTTCTTGAGGTCTTCGTAGGTCTGTCCAGGTTCCAGCTTCATGGTGCCACCCCACTTCCGCGCCCATTCGCTCAAGGTCATTTTAGGCTCTGCCGTAGTTGCGGGCGGCTCCCGGTGAAGGATACGAGTCACGAGGAAAGTGCCATCATCCTGCACAAGTGCTTGGAACTGGATTTCTTCGCCCTGATGAGGCGTGAGATCATCAGGGATGGCCGTGGAGATCGTTTTCATGGTGAGAGTGTAGGGAGTTGAGAGGATTTTGCCACACTGGTGGCGAAGCGCAAGACGGGGATGAATCACGCTCCAAGGAGGCCAGATGCTGATGCGCCTGCGTGATATTGCAGAATGCTCAACCGTGGTCGCATCCGAATATCCTGCCGTGATGAAAGCGCGCCCTACGAACGCGGCATCAGGCTCAAGGCCATCACGCCTTCCTTCGGCCACCAACCGGCGACCGAGACATTCATCAGCTCCTGCCCTTTACCTGCTAGCTGCGACTTCACGGTTTCCAGAAGTTCCTTTTCCCGGTCCGGTGTCAGCGGCGCACCAAAAAATTGTTCCAGGCTCTTGCCTACCTTCTCGTTGCTCTTCAAGCCGATGATCGCGAGTTTGCCATCCGGCGTGGCGGGCGGAGTCGCGGCCCGGGAGAGCTTCACATCCATTGGCCCCAGCATGACAATCAATTGCTTCAAGTCCGTGGCGTCCCCCCGTTTCGCCGCCTCCGCGATCTGACGCCGCGCCTGGCTTTCGATCAGACTCCGCTCCATCTCCAGCAACGCCTGCTCCCGCGCATCGATTTGCGGCCCCTGGGTTGATTTCGCCACTGAGGGTGGTTTGATGGTGGCGGAGGGCTTGGGCACTCCAGCCGCGCCGCCCGGCAATGGCCCTTCCATGGGCAACGGCAAATCCTGCGCCACGGCAGCAGCTGCGAGGCACAAGACGAGTAATGCTGGCGTTTTGCCGGTCACGGGCGCGATTAATGACATGTTTCCCGTGCGCTGGCAAGCCAATTGCGTCTAGTTAGCCCCGCCGCCATGCCCCAGGACCTCAATACCATCACGCGCCGCAAGGAGTTCATCGACATCTCCGATGAGCTTCGCGCCTACTTGAAGCACTACGGCCGGCTCTCCCCGTTGCCCGCGCTCTATCGCGATCTCCAGGACTTTTCCGGCGGCTATCCTCTGCATGACAAAGACGGAAAAGCCACGCTCTGGAGAACCGTCGTCTATGAAAGCACCCACCAGCGCGATCTCTGGCACCGGCTCACTAGCATCTACTCGCTGCTGAAAACTGGCGACCTCCAGGCCGTGCCGCACTTGAACGTCGAGCGCGTGGACTACTGCGAGTTCGGCAATAGCAAGCCTTTCCGCATCCGCATCGTCAATCAATACAACGACAACTACGATCACTTCTACCTCAAGGTCGCCGACTCCTCGCGCATCTACGGTCTGGAGCTGGAGCACCTCCTCTCGCCCAATCGCATCAACTACCTCGTGCATGAAGACACGCTCATCGAGGAGCACATCGCGGGCGTGCCCGGCGACGCCTTCATCCTCGACTACTTCCGCCGCCCGGAGATCAACCGCGTGCGCATCGCCAAGGAATTCGTGAAGTTCAGCGAGCGTTGTTTCATCCGCCTGCTCGGCGACATGCGCAGTTACAATTACGTCGTGGACATGACGCCCGATTTCGAAGAGGTGCAATATCGCGTCCGCGCCATCGACTTCGACCAGCAGAGTTACGAAGGCCGGTGCAATCTCTACCTGCCGCAGTTCTACAAAGAAAACCTGCCCGTGGTCCAGCTTTGCCTGGAGTGCCTGAACCACGCCACGCAGGAGCAATACCAGCACGAGGAGCGCAGCCTCATCTCCCGCCGCTACCTCGCCGAGCGGCCCCGCCTCCGCGCGCTCTTCCGTTGCATGAAACACAATCCCGCCGAGCCAGCCGAGAAAGTATTCTCCCTCAAGCACGAACTGTCAGAGCATCATCACAACACCGTCTTCAACGGCTGCCAGAGCATGGGCGACATCGTGGAGAAGCACATTGAGTTCACCCTCGGGCGGCATCTGGGGTGAGTGCAACCGCTGGCAGTCCATGCCTGTCTTCTAGCGAATCCGCAGCCGGCCTTCTTCGACAATCCACAACCTGCCCGCAAGAAGCTCCCGCTCAAGGGCAGGCATTACCGTCTCGATGAGTCGGAGAATAGTTGCATTGTCTTGCCGCATCGTCCGCAGCACAATGATCCCCGCATAATCTGTCGGAGGATAGTTCTGTATGTTCGAAAAATCGAGATCCAGAGTGATGAACGCCCGGCCCTCTTCACGCACAACCCCGGCAATACGGTCATCAGGCTGACCGCCAAGTTTTTGCTCGAGCACAGTCATCGCGTCATGACCACGGAAACGTAAAAGCTCCACGACCTCGGAGGATAGATTTTCGTCCACCTTGAATTTCATGCCGCCAGAGTCACCAGCCGTTCTCTAGCCAGTTCCGCCGCATACGAGACTGCGGCATGGACATCATTAACGCTCACCGAAGGATAGAGGCGGACGACTTCATCCTCGGCCATTCCCGCCGCCAGATTGTCCAGCACCACGGACACCATGACCCTCGTGCCTTTGATGCACATTCGTCCGTGACAGATATTCGGCTCCGATGAAAGATGCTCACGCCAGTTCATAATGCGAGCCTATCATCAACAACCCACAAAAACAAGCTCACCATCTTCCAACGAGTTCACCCTCGGTCGGCACTTGGGGTGAGGGGCGATGAAGCCATGCGAGCGCTAAGGCTAAAATGTCACATGAAGGTCACACGCTGTGTGCTAATGGAGGGGCATGAAAATTCCCAACATCTTTGAGGCCGACACCAAAACGGAATCATTCACCGCCGGAGCCGTCATCTTTCAGGAAGGTCAGCCGGGCGATGTAATGTATATCGTCAAGGAAGGCGAAGTGGATCTGCGCGTGCATGGCAAGACCGTGGAGGTGGTGAAACCCGATGGCTTCTTCGGTGAGATGGCAGTCATCGAAGCCGGAATCCGCAGCGCCACGGCGATCGCGAAGACCAACTGCGTATTGATGCCAGTGAATGCCAAACGCTTCGAGTTCATGGTGCATGAGGTTCCCTTCTTCGCCGTGCACGTCATGAAATGTCTCAGCCGCCGCCTGCGTGCGTTGAATGCCGACTGAGCGCGGTGTGAATCACGCTCCGGCATTGACCGCATTTGCCCACGCAGAGAACGAACGCGCATGAAGCTCGACCGCCTCATCGCCAGCCACGCCAGCATGGGGCGACGGGCCGCCCACGTCCTCATCGCCGCGCGACGCGTGAAAGTGGACGGCATCACGATGCCCGACTCCCATCACCCGGTGGATCGCTTCATGTGCATCCAGATCGATAACGCCGTGGTGCAGCAGCCCCAGCGCGCCCTTTACCTCATGCTCCACAAACCCGCCGGCGTCCTCAGCGCCACCGTGGATGACCAGCATCCCACCGTCATTGATCTCATCGACGACCCCGACAGACAAACCCTCCACATCGCTGGCCGGCTGGATCGCAGCACCTCCGGTCTCGTGCTCCTCACTAATGATGGCCGCTGGTCAAAAGCCCTCATGGCCCCCGGCCACAAAGTGCCCAAAGTCTATCTCGTCGAAACCCGCGACCCCATCCCGCGCGAAGCCATCGCAGCCTTCGCCCGCGGCTTTCATTTCCCCACCGAAGACATCACCACCCTGCCCGCCGAACTCGTGATTCTCGGCGAACGTCACGCCCGCCTCACCCTGCACGAAGGCCGTTACCATCAGGTCAAACGCATGTTCCATCGCGTGAACAACCGCGTCATCAGCCTCCACCGTCAGAGCATCGGCCCCATCCACCTCCCGCCCGATCTCGCCCCCGGCCAGTGGCGACCGCTGACGAATGCGGAAGCGCGCCCCCTCATCTCAAGGAGCGGCGGTATAAAACCGCCGACCTAAAACCAACGGCGGTATAAAACCGCCGCTCCCTGTCCGCTGCCAACACTCTTTAACCTGCCCCCCGCTTACTGTGTCTCCACCCGCTGGGGTGGGACTATTTCAACAAAGGGGAAGTCCTCGCCCCACCAAAACAATGCCCATTTTCCGTGAATTTCTAACAGGGCAGGCTGATTCCACACCCAATAGGCCGGCGTATAGAAAATTCCTGCGCTTCTTTCCGCCAAATTAAACCATCTGGGCGGCATTTTGAAGTGAACCAATCCCAGCTCATATTTAGAAAAGCACATCATGACCGGGGCCGCACTCCCCAAATACAACACCACCGCCAGCACCACGCCCACGATCCAGCGCGTGGCGTGTGATTTGGATGGTTCAACCTCCGACATTGCGCAAAATCAAAACGGGCGGCTGCCACAGAAAATACGCGAATAGCCGCAACGATGCTCCCATGATTCGCGAAGAGTGCGGGGGCAGAACTCTTTCGGATGATAATGAAACGAGGAATCGGCATCGTGTTAAAACCACCTTCTTGGAAAATAAATGCATAGACCGGATGAGCACTCCCCAAATACAAAACCACCGCCAGCACCACGCCTACGATCCAGTGCGTGGCGTGTGATTTGGATGATTCAACTTCCATGACGCGAGCCTACACGGTGCGCGCCTCCCGGACAAGCAGCGGGCGCTTAACCGGGTCCCCGCTTCCCATCCCCACCGCCGGCGATCCCGCACCCCGCCGGTCGCGTCGCGACGGCGGAACCGCACCCCGGGCGTCGGCCCCGCCCCGCAACTTCGGTCCGCCCTTCCGGTGTCGCGACGCGACACTTCCCGATCTCTTCTTTTGTCCGTGGACTGAAGTCCACGGCTACCCTCCTCCGTCGCGATGCGACGGCAACGCCCCGGCGGTTTTCCCGCGACCGAGTCAGATCGTCTTCATCCTGGTGGTGGGCCAGGGCAATTTAAACAATGGCGCAGCGCTATTTTCAGTCGGCACTTTGCAGGCAGCGCGTTATGTTTTTTGGAGCGCACGCGCCCCCGCGAAGGGCTGTGAGCCACGCTTGAGGTAGCAGCACCCGGAGACGTTCGCAGGAAGTCCGTGAGGGCACGGACTTCAGCACGCGGAGACGCGTGCGCTACAAAAAGTTCCGCCTTGGCAGCCAACGGCTACGAAATGAGTTATCCTGACCTCAGGATTCATCAACAACGGCGGACATGGAGGAGACGGGGCCGGGTCCGTCGGGGGGGGGCGTTATCAAGTCTCGCGCGATTCACTGACAAGGAATGACGACACTCCTGTCGTCACACACGAATGACTCTAATGGACGGCAAAAGTGACGTCCCTCCTTGAAATATGACACTCTTCTGTGCGCGTCTCCATTCAGGGTGAATGAAGTTCCAAAATTCTCACCCAGAGGCCGAACCACTTTGCCTCAAACTTCTCCAGAGGGGGCTTATCCCACAGCCATGTTGCCGGCATATAGAAAGCATTCAGCGGCTCCTCCCATGAGCGCGGCAGCAAAGACCATTTGCGACTGGAAAAGGAAAACAAGACCGGCACCGACTCCCCACATACAACACCGCCGCCAGCACGACGCCGATGATCCAACCCGTGGCGTGGGAATTGTGCGGTGTGTTTTCTGACATGGCAAGGGTTCACCAAAAAGCTGCGGCACTTGATAATCCAACGCCTTGCTGCCGACAAGTCCATTGCGCGCTCGCCGTGCGTGAGCTGGGTCCAGAACGATGCGCATTCTTTACTCTGACAGCTCCCGGCGTCTGACGCCGCAGCATCCGGCGCGCTGTTCCTTGATGCGCCCCTCTATTGACCGACGCCACTCCCCACGGTAACAAGGGTGCGCATGAAGCTCCTTCTCGAAACTCTGACTGGCGGCGCGGACTATCTCGCGAAGCGCGGGGTGGATGAGGCGCGGCTGAACATGGAGCATCTGCTGGCGCATGTGCTGCGCTGCCGCAGGCTGGATCTTTATCTGCGCTTCAATGAGACGCTGCAGGAGGCGGACCTGGCGCCGCTGCGCGGGTTGCTCAAACGTCGGGGCGAGGGCGAGCCGCTCCAGCATTTGCTGGGCACGGTGGAATTCCACGGACAGGAGTTCATCAGCGATCACCGGGCGCTGGTGCCGAGGCCGGAGACGGAGCATCTGGTGCATCTGCTGGTGGAGAAATTTTTTGCGGGAACGTTCCCCGCGCGGGTGCTGGACATGGGCGCGGGCACGGGCTGCATCGGATTGTCCCTGGCCAAGGCCTGGCCCGCGGCGGAAACGACGCTCGCGGACATCTCGGAAGATGCGCTGGAACTGGCGCGGCTGAACGCGGGGCGGCTCGACTTGCGCCCGAAGTTTTTCCGGAGCGACCTGTTCGAGAAACTCACGGGACAGTTCGACTTGATCGTGGCCAACCTGCCCTATGTCCCGCTCTCGGAAAAAGATTCGCTGAGCCGGGAAGTGTTGCGCGATCCGGCGACGGCATTATTTGGCGGCACGGACGGTCTTGAGATTGTGTGGAGATTCATCGAGTCCTGCGCGCCCTATCTGACGGCGGATGGCTTGATCGCGCTGGAGCTGCACCACGATCAGGCGCGCGAAGTGGTTGCGCGCTTGCAATCGGCGGGATTCCGTAACATTGAAACCGCCCGCGATCTCGCCGGCATCGAGCGCTTCGTCATTGCCCAAGCTCCAAATACCGCCACCTAGCCCCATCTCCCATCTTCCAACTCCTATCTCCGATTTCCCATGCAAAAACTTATTGTTCACGGCGGCACGAAACTGCAAGGCAAGGTCAACATCAGCGGCTCAAAAAATTCCTCGCTGCCCATTCTCGCGGCCACGCTGCTCACGGCGGACGAGTGCGTCATCCGTCGCGTGCCGGACTTGAGCGATACCAATTACATGCTGCAAATTCTGCGCGAGTTGGGCGCAGAAGTGGAGCGCGCCAGCGGCACCATGCACATCAAGGCGGAGAAGATCGTCTCCGACACGCCCTATGATTTGGTGCGAAAAATGCGCGCGTCCGTCTGCGTGATGGGGCCGCTCACCGGGCGCTTGCGCAAGGCCACAGTCTCCATGCCGGGCGGCTGCATCATCGGCGACCGGCCCGTGGACTTGCACCTGAAGGGACTCGAATACCTCGGCGCGGAAGTGAAGATGGACGGCGGGAACATTCACATCGAAGCCAAGAAACCGCTGAAGGGTTGCTCGATGAATCTGCTCGGCAAGTTCGGCTCCACGGTGCTCGGCACCGACAACGTGATGATGGCCGCCGTGCTGACCAAGGGCACCACCATCATCGAGGGCGCGGCAGCGGAACCCGAAGTGGAAGACCTTGCGCATTTCCTCATCAAGATGGGCGCGAAGATTGAAGGCGCAGGCACGACAAAGATCGTCATCGAAGGCGTGAAAGAACTGCACGGCGCGGAGCACACCGTCATCCCGGATCGCATTGAGGCTGGAACGTTCCTCGTGGCGGGAGCCATCTGCGGCGAAGGAGTGATGGTGCGCCGGGTTATTCCCGCGCATTTGAAAACGACCATGGACACTCTCGCAGCGTCAGGTTTTGACATCAGTTCCACCAAGGATTCCGTGACCGTGCTGCCTGGCAAATCATTGAAGGGCTTCCATCTGACCACGCGCGCCTATCCCGGATTCCCCACGGACATGCAGGCGCAGTTTTGTGCGCTGGCTTGCACCCTTCCCGGCCTGAGCAGCATCAAGGAAACCATCTTCCCCCAGCGCTTCATGCACGTCGCTGAACTCAAGCGCATGGGCGCGAACATTGATCTCGATGGCGACACGGCACGCATCACCGGAGTGGAGTCACTCAGCGGTGCGCCGGTGATGGCCAGCGACCTTCGCGCATCCGCCGCGCTGGTGCTCGCGGCTCTCCGGGCGAAGGGCACCACGGAAATTCATCGCCTCTATCACATTGATCGCGGCTACGAGCATCTCGATGAAAAGCTCGCCGGGCTGGGCGCCGTTATGGAGCGCGTGAAAGAGTAAACCTGCGCCTTGCAATCTCTGGAATAGTCTTTAAATAACGCGCTCCATATATGGCAAGCACTCCCGTCATCAATCTCCGCAAAGGACACGCCGTCCGCTACAACGGCGAAGTCTGCGTCGTCACCGAAACCGAACTCAAGACTCCGCCGCGCATGGCGTCGTATGTCCAGATGTCCATCCGCAGCCTGACTACCGGTAACGTGAAAAATCTGCGCATGACCTCGAACGAGTCGCTCGATTCTGTGAACCTGAACCGCGATGCCCATGAATACAGTTACAAGGACGGCGACGGTTACCACTTCCTGCACCCGGAATCGTTTGAAGACGTGACTCTATCCGAGGAAGTCATCAAGCCCGTCACTCAATATCTCATCGAGGGACAGAAATACATGGTCGTCTTTACCGACGACGTTCCCACAGCACTGGAGCTGCCACCTGCCATTGTGATGACCATCACCGAAGCTCCTGAAGGCGTGAAAGGCGACTCCGCCAACAATGTCTATAAAGCAGCGATCACCGAAACCGGGCTCAGCGTTCAAGTGCCGCTCTTCATCGGGCCCGGCCAGAAGATCAGCGTAAAGACAGAAGACGGCACCTATCTCGGTCGCGCGAATTAGCGGCTGGCAAGCAGTCGGCTCAGCGCCAGGATGTTCATCGCCGCCTTTGGCACGAAGGAGTCCACGTCCACATACTCCGGCACCTTGCTTCCATCCGCACTGCGCTCCGAACAATGCGCATTCGCCCCGCTGGGACCAAGTCCGTCAAGCGTCGGGCCCAACCCGCAGAGATAATTGGCGTCACTCAATCCTCCGCGTGAGGTGGCCACCGCGCGCAGTCCGAGTTGCAATGCCGCATCGGCCCAATAGGAAAACACGCGAGCCGTCGCTTCACTGGCCGGCCATGCAGGCGTCCTGCCCAGGCACTCCACCTTGAGCCGCGCTTCTTGTGCGACAGGATTTTTCGCAACCAGTGACTTGAGCGCGGTGTGCGCCCTTTGCATGGCACTCTGCTCATAGGCCCGCACCTCCAGTTCGGCGATCGCTTCATGCGGCACCCGGTTCAATGCGGTCCCGCCGTAAATATGCCCCACGTTCACTGTCAGCCCTGCTGCATAATCGGTGATCGCGGCCGCCGTTTTGACCGCATCACAAAGCGCAACAATCGCATTCACACCCTCCGCATGGGAACTGCCCGCATGAGCCGCCCTGCCCTCCGATGTGATCCGATACTCCGCGCGGCCTTTGCGCGCCGTGACAATTTGATAATCGGTGCCTTTTATTTGCCCCCCTTCGAAGACCAGCACCGCCCGCGCTCCATCGGGGCATAGCTCGCGGACGCGAACGGCGAAATCTGCGCTCATCACTTCCTCGGCGGCATTGGCCGCGATGATCCAGTGCGTCTCATCAAACAATCGCGGCGCATGATCCCGAAGCGCGCGCAGCATCATCCAGATCAACACGGTGCCGCCCTTGATGTCCACCGTGCCCGGCCCGTAGATGCGGCCTTCGGCGGGCGATTCCTTCCAGCGAAAATTATGCCGCAATTCCTCATCCGGCGGAAAAACTGTATCCAGATGTGTCACCAGCAGCACCGGTTTTCCCGCGTGCGCATTGCGTTGCAAAATCAAATGCCGTCCGTGCGCCGGATTTTCCGACTCGACGAACGCCGGCTTGAACCCCAGTTCCGCGAAGCACTCCGCCGTGATGTTGCCAACACGGTTCACGCCTTCCGCATTGGTCGTGAAACTGTTGATGTCCACCATGCGCCTCAGATGTTGCAGGGCTTCCGGCAGCACATCAGCCAGGAAAGTTTGCAGTTCGGTGATGGCGATCATCAAAGGAGAATCTACCAGCCTTCAGTCGTCCCGCGAGTGTTTGATTGGTGCCACTCCGATGCCCGGCCGGTCGGTCATCAGCAGACAACCATTGGCATCATAGCGAATGCCTTCGTAGTCATCGTCAGCCACATACAAATGACCGTCGAGATCAATCCAGTCCGCCAGCGGTGCAAGATGTGCCGCCGCAGTGATGCCGATGCTGCTCTCGATCATGCAGCCGAGCATGACCTTCATACGCAGATCGCGGGCGAAACGGATCATGGTCCGTGCCTGCTCCATGCTGCCGCATTTGAGCAGCTTCACATTCACTCCGTCCGCCAGCCCCGCGAACAATCGCACATCATCCGCACTCTGCGTGCTCTCATCCGCATACAGCGGCACCGGACACGATGGCATCCCCGCGCGCAATTCACGCCAGGCCTCCACGCCGCCGTCATGATGCACCGGCTGCTCGATCAGTTTCAGTCCGTGACGCGCCAGCAGAGGAATCAATCTCGTGGCCTCTGCCACACTCCATCCACCATTTGCATCGGCAAAGATGATCGCGTCAGGCGCAGCCGCTCGAGCCTTGGCGACGATGGCTTCATCGAATGCAACGTTCCCGCTGCCAAGCTTGAGTTTGATTATGTGGAATTGCCGGCAGACGCTTCGGATTTTTTCCGCGAATGTATCCAGATCAACCGGGATGCTGAATGACCGGCAGCCCGGCGGGGACTTCGTCGCATCCATTCCCCACATCGCGCCCAATGACTCGCCGCGCTGTTTCCCGATGATGTCATGCCAGAGCAAATCCAGCGCGAGCCGTCCGGCGCGCGGTCCTTCAGCCGGAGCAGGCCCGCCACTCCAGCCCAGGCTTTGCAGCCAGCGCAGAGTGGCCGCAGGTTCCTCATGAAAATAGGGAACAAAGGGGGCCTCTCCCACCGCATCACCATGACGCACCCTCAAGACCGTGCGCTCGGCGGAAGATCCGTGCGCGATTCGAAACGGCTCGGACAGGCGCAACGTTCTGAGTTCGGCGCGCAACATCGCAGTTTAATTATTCATGCCGTTGTAGCGCAGCGGCTTGTATCCATACTTCTTCAGCCAGGCCGTGTAGGTATTGTGCTTCGCCACCTTCCAGTTCGGCGGGCAACCCACATCATAGACATCCATGAGCGTGTGCTCCGAATCTGTCCATCCGACAAAAAGTAAAATGTGTTCGTTCTCTTTGTTCACCACATCGCCCGGTCGCAGCGACTCAAAATCCGGCAGTGTTTCGCAAAGCTGGTGAATTTCATAAGTGGAAAACGGGGCTGACAAACGCCAGCACCGCGAGATAAACCCCGAGCAATCCACTCCCGCAGTATGCTGGCTCACCGCAGAATTGTTCATCTCCCGCTTTTGCGGAGTGAAAACATCGCCCGCATACATGCAACTTTTCATACAGGCATCGAACTCCGCCGGTGTGTCGAAGCCCCCCCATTTATAAGGGACGCCCGTGTTCCACTCGCCGGACTTCCACCAGCCCGCGAAACTCTGCTTTGGTTTGTAGCCCGCATCCGGTGTGTCCACGCTGACTCCTTGCTGATCCTTGCCGTGAAACACATTTGTGTTCGTGGCTTTCCACCGATGCTTGGCATACGCATCCGCGATGGACATCGCTTCCGCCCGCGTGACCGAGTCTGAAGGCGTCCACAGCGGCGAACCCGCGAGAGGATTCGGCGTCTGGCACCCGGTCAAAAACGCGAGCAGAAACAGCCCCGCGCATCCAGTAAAAACACCCCTCATGCGAGCGAGCGAAAGCTTTGAGATCAAATCGTTATTCACCACATGCGAAACTTCATTATGCTGGTCATTCGCGGCGGTAAAATGGTGGCAGAGGGGAGAATCGAACTCCCGACCAAGGGCTTATGAGTCCCCTGCTCTACCGCTGAGCTACCCTGCCGTTCACTCGCGCAGAACGCGAGGGCGGAGAGCCTATCCATAGAGAATGAATTGTCAAACTGGCGGCAGATGTTTCCGCAGAACCGGCAGCAGAAGCTCTGCCCGCGGCGCTGAACAGTTGCCTTGGCCACAACGCTGGCCTAAATCCACGGATGCGGTTTGCCATTTGCAATGAACACTGGGGAGACGCGCCGTTCGAAGCGGTGTGCGAAGATACTGCCGCCTGCGGCTATGAGGGGCTGGAACTGGCGCCATTCACACTGAAGAATGATGCGCGTGAACTCACGATTGCGGATGCTGTGCGACTCACACGCATCGCCCGGTCATTCGGGCTGGAAATCATCGGGCTGCACTGGCTTCTAACGCGGCCCGCATGGCTCAGCATCACTACTCCCGATCCCATGCTGTATAAAGACACGCTGAAATTCGGCCAGCACCTGGCCCGCTTCTGCGGCGCGCTCGGTGGCAAGGTCATGGTCTGGGGCAGCCCGAAGGCACGCACCATCGCGCCAGAATGGCATCGAGAGGACGCCATGAAACGCGCGGTGGAACTGGTGCGCAGCGTCGCGGAAGTGGCCGGACAAAATGGAGCGGTGATCGCGATGGAACCCTTGGCCCGGAAGGAGACCAATTTCATAAACACTGCCGGGGAAGGAATCGAGTTCTGCAAGGCCGTGGATCACCCGGCGTGCCAGCTGCATCTCGACGTGAAAGCCATGAGTGATGAGAACAAGTCCATCCCAGAGATCATCCGAGACAGCAAGGAATGGCTTGTCCACTTTCACACCAACGACCCCAACCTTCTCGGCCCCGGCATGGGGGAGGTGAAGTATGAGCCGATCATCGCCGCACTGCGCGAAGTAAAATACGATGGCTGGCTGAGCACCGAGGTTTTCGATTGCTCACCGGGCCCGAAAGTGATCGCAGAGAAGAGCATTGGCTATCTTAAGGCGGTGATATCGGGACTGGCAGAGTAATATTTGTCATGCTAGGGTTCCCTTATGAGCACGCTCACACTCGAACTGACTGAAAGCTTGGCCGCGCGCTTGGAATCCGCCAGCGCAGCACGGCATATCGCGCCGGAAAAGCTTGTATGCGAGACGCTCGAACACGCACTGCCGGGTGAGACACTCCCAAACGGAAATGGCGCGACGCTCTACGAATTGATGCGCGACGCCATCGGCTCAGTGTCCAGTGGTATCGGCGATCTCGCATCCAATCCCAAGCATCTGGAAGGCTACGGCCTATGGCGGAAATAGCCCTCCTCGACGCCGGCCCGCTGGTTGCGCTACTGGATCGCAGTGACGCGGATCACACTTGGGCGAGTGACAAGTTAAAGGACTTGCATGCACCACTTCATTCATGCGCCGCAGTGATCGGGGAAGCCATGTTCGTTTTGCGCAGATGCCATGCCGCATCGGATCAACTGCGAACGCTTTTGGATCGTGGACTGATTCTGCCCGTCACAGAAGACGCCGCACTCTGGGCGCGGGCCCTCACTTTGATGAAGCGCTACGAAAATGTGCCTATGTCTTTTGACGATGCTTGTCTGGTAGCCATTTCTGAAACACAAGAGGAAACGCGCATCTTTACCTTGGACAGGGATTTTCTTATTTATCGTCGCAACGAACGCGAGGTGCTGTCGCTGTTGTCACCCTTCGAGTCCTAACTTAACAACACATTTTATGAAAATCACCTTCCACGGTGCCGCAGGCACGACGACCGGGTCACAGCATCTCATCGAGGTCAACGGGCACCGCGTCTTGCTGGACTGCGGTTTGTATCAGGGGCGGAGACAAGATGCGTTCGAACGCAACCGGAACTTTCCGTTCGATCCCCGGTCTCTTCATGCCGTGGTGCTTTCCCACGCGCACATCGATCACAGCGGCAATCTCCCGAACCTGGTCAAGAAGGGATATAACGGAAACATCTTCACGACAGATGCCACACGCGATCTCTGCACGGTGATGCTGCCGGATTCGGCGCATATTCAGGAAAGCGATGTGGAGTGGCTCAACCGCAAACGCGCCCGCGCACTGCTGCCGCCCATGGAACCGGCTTACAACCGCGTGGATGCGGAAATATGCCTGCGCCAGTTTGTGACCATCGGTTATGACCGGCCCATGCTCATCGCCGATGGCGTCATGCTTACGTTTATTGATGCAGGCCATCTTCTCGGCTCCGCGCAAGTGGTGCTGGATATTGATGACCGTGAGACCGGAAAAAAAAACCGGCTCCTGTTTTCTGGCGATGTCGGACGACCCAACAATGATCTGTTGAACGCCGCTGCGCCGTGCGAGGGCGTGGACGTGGTCATCATGGAGAGCACTTACGGCGGGCGTAAACACGAACTGCCCACCGGGGCGTCCGACCGCATCTGCCGTGTCATCAATGACACCATCGCGCGACGCGGAAAGGTTCTCATCCCTTCCTTCGCCGTTGAACGCACGCAGCAGCTTCTTTACGCGCTGCATCAACTTCGGGAAACGAATTGCATCCCCGCGTTGCCAGTCTTCGTGGACAGTCCGCTGGCGGTCAGCGCGACGGAGATATTCCGGCTGCACCCGGAATGCTTTAATGAAACGATTTACCAGCGCATGTTTGATCGTGACAATCCGTTCGGCTTTGAAGGCTTGCGCCTGGTGCGGGAAGTGGAGGAGTCCAAGCGGATCAACGACCTCCATGAACCGGCGGTCATCATATCCGCCAGCGGCATGTGCGAGTCCGGACGCATCCTGCATCATTTGCGTAATAACATCGAGAATCCCAATACCACGATTCTTTTTGTAGGCTACTGCGCGGAGCAAACGCTGGGCTGGAAATTGCGCAACGGCATCAAGACCGTGAACATCCTGGGTGATCCCTTTGAAGTTCGCGCCCACATTGTGATCATTGATTCCTATTCAGGACATGCGGATCATGACGAATTGCTGGCATGGTTCAGCCGGGTCAACGGCCCCAAGAGGAATGTCTTTCTCGTTCATGGCGAACCAGAGCGTGCCGAGGCGCTGCATGTCGCGTTGGCCACGTCCCATCCCCAATCAAACATCCAGGTGGCGAAACTTCATCAAAGTGTAAATTTCTAAACTGATGAAAACCCTTTTCCTGACCAACGAATATCCACCGCACATTTACGGCGGCGCAGGCATTCATGTGCAATACCTCACGCGCGAGCTTTCCCGGCTCTGTGACGTGGAGGTGCGCTGCTTTGGCGATCAGAACGACCAGATCAACGGGCAACTCAAGGCCACAGGTTACGGACTCGACACCGGTTTGTGGAATTGCCCCGCACCGCTCAAGAGCATCTTCGCCGCCGTTCAGCGCAGCCTCAGTTTCAACACCACCAACATCGATGCCAACCTCGTGCACCTGCACACCTGGTATTCCCACTTCGGCGGCATCATGGCCAAATTGAATTACGGCATTCCCATGGTGCTCACCACGCACTCGCTGGAGCCACTGCGCCCATGGAAACGGGAGCAGCTCGCGGGCGGTTACGATTTTTCAGTGTGGGTGGAGAAGACGGCCATCGAAATGGCGGATGCCGTCATCGCGGTTTCACAGGAGACCAAGGTTGATGTGCTGCGCTTCTTCGATGCCGATCCAAAAAAGATTCATGTCATCCACAACGGCATTGATCCTGATGAGTATCACAAAATTCACGCGCCGGATGTGCTGATAAAAAACGGCGTGAACCCGGACCAGCCTTATGTGCTATTCGTCGGGCGCATCACGCGACAGAAGGGCATCATCCATCTGGTGCGCGCCATCAAGCACATGGATCCAAGCTTCCAAGTGGTGCTCTGCGCCGGCGCACCGGACACATCGGCGATTGCGGCGGAAATGAAACAGGCCGTGGCCGAAGCGCAGACCAAGCGCGAAGGCATCATCTGGATTCAGGCGATGCTGCCCGTTGAAGAAAAAATTGCGCTCTATTCCCACGCTGATGTTTTTTGCTGCCCCTCGATCTACGAGCCCTTTGGCATCACCAATCTGGAAGCCATGGCCTGCGAAACCGCAGTCGTGGCCAGCGCGGTTGGCGGCATCAAGGAAGTCGTGCTGCCCGGTGAGACGGGCATCCTTGTTCCCCTGCTCCAGCAATCAGAAAGTCCTTATGAAGCAGAACACCCGGAGCAGTTCTCTCGCGATCTGGCCGAGGCGGTCAATAAACTCATGGCCGACGCCGGACTCCGGGAACGCATGGCCAAGGCCGGACGCAAGCGTGCCGAAGACCATTTTTCCTGGCGCGCCATCGCGGAGAAGACCTTTGATCTCTATCAAAGCCTGCTCTGATTTTCGGGGATCCTGTAAACAAAGCTTATCGAGCAAGCAAACTGTGCGCTCGCTGCGTTTGCCTATTGAAAGCAATAAACCAACGGGAGCTTGAAATTGGAGATTAAATGGCTATTATTGGATATTAATTGGATAACCAATGCTACCAAAACTCACACCAGAACCGGTCATAACCCCGGAACTGCTGAAGCTCATTGCCTCGCTGGACGAGTTCAAGGGGCAATGGCGTGCCTTTAAGCGACTCTCACGCGATCAGCTCTCGCAGCTCAAGAAGATTGCCAGTATCGAGAGCATCGGCTCGTCCACCCGCATTGAAGGAAGCAAGCTGACAGATAAGCAGATTGCCACGTTGTTGTCCGGACTCAAGTTTCAAGAGTTCAAAAGCAGGGATGAAGAAGAGGTCGCAGGCTACGCCGCCGCGATGGATACGGTGTTTGAGTCCTTTGAGCACATTCCCCTGACGGAAAATCACGTCCGCCAGCTTCATCGGACACTGCTCCAATTTTCGAGCAAAGACGAGCGGCATCGCGGCGACTACAAGACGCTGGACAATCATGTGGCTGCGTTTGATTCCAAGGGAACCCAGCTTGGAATTATTTTTGAAACGGCATCGCCGTTTGAGACGCCCTTTGCCATGAAGCGTCTCGTCGAATGGATGGAGGAGGCAGAGAAAGACGGTGTGCTGCATCCCCTGCTGCTCACCGGAATCTTCGTGGTTTGGTTCCTTGCCATCCATCCGTTTCAGGATGGTAATGGCAGGCTTTCGCGGGTGTTGACGACATTGCTCTTGCTGAGGCACGGCTACAACTACGTGCCCTATGCGTCGCTGGAATCGGTAATCGAAGAGAACAAGGAGTTTTACTACAAGGCTCTCAGAAAGACTCAATCAACGCTGCGCTCTGAGAAGGCAGAATGGGAAGCCTGGCTGCTGTTTTTCATGCGCTGCCTCGTGCGGCAGAAAGAAAACTTGAATGCCAAGATCAAGGTTGAGCAAAAGCGTGTCGAAGCCAGTTCTCCCCTGGCCGCTTCAGTGTTGCGGCTACTGGATGATGAAGATCGTCTGACACTTGCCGGGGCCGTCAAAGCCACTGGCGCAAACCGCAATACGCTCAAGGCCAAGATGGCTGAGCTGGTCGATGAAGGGTTACTGACCCGCCACGGGCAGGGCCGAGGCGTCTATTACACTAAGGGCAGACGTGATGATTGAATGCCGCGCCGAATCAGCACGGCGTGAGGAATAAATCCCAGCTTTTATGCCTCATGGTGAAAACACCTGGAAGGAGCTAAGAAACATACGAAACCGCTGCCGTTCGTTAAAGAACATCAAGAACCTGCGCAGCAACCGCGTCCCATGGTGCGGGTGGAGTCAGGTGGCACCAGCTCATTCTCACAGCACCCCCAGTGGCTTCACCGTCCAATCCCATGGCCGTAATGACGTGGCTTGGTTGGTAGCGAGCTGAAGTGCAGGCAGAGCCATTGGAAAATGAAATCAGGTTCTTGATGGTCAAAATTAACGCTTCCGAATCCAAGCCGGGAACAGAAAAATTAACGACATGGGGCAGGCAACGGCTCATGTCGCCATGCAACTTTCCGCCGACTTGCTCAACGAATCGAAGCACTTGTTTTCTCGTTGTTTCACACGCTAGGCGGCGTTGCTCTTGATCGCGCTTTGCGAGTTCGGCGGCTTTCGCCATACCAACGATGGAATGCACAGGAAGTGTGCCCGGTCGCATTCCACGCTCTTGCCCGCCGCCGAACATCAGGGGTTTCAGTGGAACGCGCTGCCAACTGCGCTTGCGCACAATGAGTGCGCCAATTCCTTTTGGACCATGGAATTTGTGCCCGCTGAGAGAAATCATGTCTAGCAGCCTGTCGGACTTTGCCAAAGCACGGCGTTGATGCTACCGGAAGCAATGGCAGCACGATTCGTCAACATCGACCACGACACACCTTTGCTT
>JAYVOH010000233.1:0-10040 GCA_043758025.1 Verrucomicrobiota bacterium | reverse complement strand
AGCCGGGAGTTGGCGTCGATGAGCGGCTGGATGACCTGGGTGTTGATCTTGTCGCCGATGTCGTCCTTGCCCTTGAGGGCGACCATGTCTTTGAAGCTCGCGCCTTGGGGGATGACCACGGGCGGCTGGAACCCGTCGTAGTCCCCGTATTTGTCGGAGACATATTTGATGAAGAGCATGAACAGGACGTAGTCCTTGTATTGGCTGGCATCCATGCCGCCGCGGAGTTCATCGCACGAGGCCCAGAGGGAGGAGTAGAGGTCGGATTTCTTGATGGCCATTCGAAAGTGATATGCTTTGTCGGAATATTCTCCAGAACAAGATGAAACAGCGCCCGACCAACGCGGCTCGCCTGATAATCTGATCTCATCGCCATGGGGTTTTACTACAACAAATTCATCGGCCTTAAACCGTTCCGTGTAAACCTCAGCAGCCGGGGAATTGGGTATTCCATAGATGTGGGCGACGAGCTTCGGCTCTCTGATTGAAACTTCCCATCCATGCAGCCTTCCAAGATTTCAGAGCTTGGTGGTGGAGCATAGCGGGTTCGAACCGCTGACCTCCTGCATGCCATGCAGGCGCTCTACCAACTGAGCTAATGCCCCGTTTCCGGAGGATGGTGAGAATAACCGTGGCGCGGACGGTGACAAGCAATTTCTGATGATCTTGATGATCAAAAAAATACCCGCGCTGGAAAATCCGGCGCGGGCATTTGGATAAACGATTGTTTACTCAGCTCAGATCAAGGAGTGGTCTTCTTTTTTTTGATCGTGGTTGAGGGAGTTTTGTTATCGCCCGGTTTGGCGGTCGGGGTCTCGCCAGCGGCGGGCTGGGCTGCTGCTTTCGCCTTGCGCGCCTCACGATCTTTCATCATCTGAGCGATCGTTTCGTCTGCTTTTTTCTTGGTGGCAGCATCGATCTTTTTGGCGGCTTCATCACGCAGGGCAATGGCTTGGGCGTTCTTGGGATCAACATCCACGGCCTGTTGCAGGAAGACGTAGGCACGTTCAAAGTCCGGCTTTGGTGTGTCGTTCTTCGGAACCATGACGCCGCGGGCATAGAGCAGTCCTAGGCGGACGAAGGCATTGAGCTTCACGGTGTCGCTGGCGTTCACGCTGTCGGCTGCCTGCATGTAGCTGTCGGCGGCGGCGTAGAAGGGACTGTCTTTCTCAATCAGCCCGGCCTCGGTGACAATGCCATAGCTGAGATGTCCTTCGGGCAGGCCGCTGGCGGCGCTTCGGGAGAACCATCCGGCGGCAGCAACGGGATCTTTGATGGTGCCGTTGCCGTTGAGATAATACTCACCAACTTTTTGCATGGCAATGGCGACACCCGCCTGGGCGGCCTGGCTATAATAGGCAAATGCCTTTTGAAGGTCTTTGTCCACCGCGCGACCCTGTTCGTAGAACACACCGACATTGTAGCTGGCCAGAGGGAAGTTGTTTTGCGCAGCCAGACGATAGAGGTTCAGAGCGGCGGCGGGATTGGGTTCCACGTCAACTTTGTCACTCTTGGGGTCCTGTTTGACGCCGATGTCGTAGAAAGAGCCGAGACGGAATTGGGCGGAGGCATCATTGCCTTGAGCGGCTGCGGCATAGTATTCAAAAGCCTTCTTAAAATCTTTTACCACGCCGGCTTCGGGCAGGCCCTGTTCCAGAATGGTCGCCATTTTGCGGAGTCCGACCGGATTTTTCTTATCGGCCAGTGCCTTGAATTTATCAACTGCCGTCTTGATGTCGGCCTTGATTTCCATGGCACCGATCTTGCCCCCTTGCAGGTAAAGAGAACCGAGTGAGTCCAGCGCGTTGGCATTGCCACCGGTGGCGGCCTTGTTCAAGTAGTCCCAGCCCTGTTTGTCATCCTGTTTCTCCTTGCCACCAGCGCCCATGTAGAACTGGCTGAGCAAATAGGCTGCATCCCAGTCTTTTTCACCTGCGGCAGTAACCAGAAGTTTTTCCGCTCCGGCCACGTCTTTGGGCATGCCCGCCATGCCGTTAAGATAAATCTGAGCCATGTTGCGACGGGCAGGGTTGTTGCCAAGGTCGCTGGCCTTTTTGATCCAGACAATTCCCTCTTTCTGTTTTTCAGGCTCCTTGGATGATCCCGCGATGATGAAGCCAAGATTGTTCATGGCTTGCACCTGGCCTTGGTTTGCCGCTTTGCTGTAATTTTCGAGAACCTTTTCCAAGGCCCCCTGCTCCTTGCTCTGCGAAAGGAAAAGCCCGATCGCATATTGGGCGTCCTTGTCACCTTTGTCGGCAAGCTCCTGGATACCTTTGATGGCAACATTGATGGATTCTTGAACTTTATCAGCATTTCCTTTGCTGATTTCCTTCATGGCGTCCTCAAGCTTCTGCACTTGGGATTCCATTTGTGGGCTGGGGCTGACCCATTCGGAGGTGTTCAAGCCGAGGGCGGATGCCATGGCGACCAATTTGATGGTGATGAGACTTTGAATCATAGATGTTTAGGCGTTTTTTGTGAGGAGCGTTTGACCACGCAGAGCGCGGAACGTTGATTCTTGCCCAAAAAAATGGGGGAAATCAAGTCTTTCCACATCATCGCCGAAAATATATCGCCATGGGACTGCCTGCCTATCAAACCACTATTATCGTTTGCATATCTTAAGTGAACCAGCCAGTGATCAATCTGATGACTTCTGCGCAAGCTACGATGGCCCAGGCGACGGCGCAGTTCCATGCGCTGCAACAACGTCTGCGCGCCAATATTGGCGAAGGCCGCCGGCTCATGAGTGTGACCATATCCGCGTTTATGGCGGGCTATGTCATATCGACTTATCTGCTCGTCAGCCGTGGGCTGGAATATGTCCAGCGTCTGCCCATACTCGGGCCGATGCTGGTGGAACGACTGCTCTTCCTGCTTTTCTTTTTCTTCTTCGTCATGCTCATCATCTCGAATGCGACGATCACCGGCATGAGTCTTTTCCGGCGGAATGAAACCGGCTGGCTGCTGTCACTGCCCCTCCCGCACGGCAGCATCGTTTTGTGGAAGACACTCGAAGGGCTTTTTCTATCAAGCTGGGGATTGATGCTGTTGAGCGCGCCCATCCTTGGTGCCTTTGGAAAAATCTTCGCTGCGGGACCATCTTTCTATATTTTCAGCATGGCCGCCGTGATCGCGCTCATTGCCATCGCCGCGAATATCAGCACCTGGTTGTTGCTCCTGTTGCTGCGATTTTATAAACCCTGGTGGTGGAAAGTCATCGCGGCTCTTGTCATCACGGCAGTTGTCTGGCTGGCGGTTCAGATCGGTCGCGCCCAGGAGTTACGCCTCACCTCTGGCGATGTGGCAAAAAACGTAAACCAAATTCTGCAGCACACCAGTCTCTGCGTGCACCCGCTGTTGCCCAGCACCTGGGTCGCGGACATCGCCATCGCCTCCGGCAAGGAGAAACTGACCGCGCGCGCCACCTTTTATCTGCTGGTCCTCATCAGTCACGCACTGGTCGTCTGGCCTGTCACCGTCCGCCTGGCCAACCGGTGGTTCTTTCCATCATGGAACCGAACCTTGCGTCATTCCGAATCCAGCCGGGCGCAAAACGGTTCCGTCAAACCCATCTCTTTCAAGCCTCCATGCCTCATCCGGCTGGCCACATGGCTGCGCATCCCCCGACATCTGAGGGCGCTGGCAGCCAAAGACGCCATCACCTTCGTGCGCGAACCATCTCAATGGGGACAATGCGCGCTGATCTTCGGCCTCCTGCTCATCTACACCTCCAACCTCCGCAATCTCGGCTACAATTACAGTGACCCGCTCTGGAGCACGATCATTAGCTATCTAAACCTTACCGTCTGCTGCCTGGCCATGGCCACGCTGACCACGCGCTTTGTCTTCCCGCAATTCAGTATCGAAGGCCGTCGCTTCTGGATCATCGGCCTGACTTCTTTCCCTCTCACACAAGTCCTGCGGCAAAAATTCTGGCTCAATCTGGCGGCTGCCACACCCTTGACCACCCTGCTGGTGGTGATTTCTTGCGTCAGTCTTAAACTGCCCCTCCATCGGGCCATTTACTTCATGGCCTCAATGGCTACGATCAGCGCCGGATTGAATGCCATCGCGCTCTCCTTGGGCGCATTGCTCCCCAACTTCCGCGAGAGCAACACCGCAAAAATCGTCTCCGGTTTCGGAGGCACCCTCTGTCTCATCATCAGTTTTTTTTATATCATCGCAAGCATAGCCATCCTGACCATCCCAGCCGTGGCTGAACGGGCGCTCACGCTGGGCCAGCCTTCTGATAAAACCCAGCTTTTGGAGATCGCTTCCTACGCGGGTTTGGTGCTGCTGACGCTGCTGGCAGGAGGTCTTCCCTATTATTTTGCAAAAAAACAAACAAAAAAGCTGGCATATTTAGGTTATCTGTAATATCAATAGAGGCGGATAGAAAATAATTCCCCTCTCCATGGCTCGCTCGACCACTGCCTCTCTACTCCTGCAGGATGAGCCGATCCTCAAATTCGAGGAGTCCTCCGGCTACCGCCATGGCCACTCGAACTCGGGTTTCGCCAGCTCTTCTAACACCGAAGACGAATCTTACGGCTCGCTCAAACGCAAGCAGGAAGAGCTTCTCAAGCTCCGTCAGGAACTTGAACGCACGGAACGAGAAACCAGCGAACTGGAATCCCAGCGCCGCAAGGAAGAACGTTTCTCCACCGGCCGACGCGAGATGACGGAAAAACTCTCACGCTCACTCGTCCGTCTGGAGCGCGAACTCTACAACAGTCAGAAGGCCATCGAGGAAATCACCACCGCCCGCGACCTTTACCAGCGGCATCTGGAAGTTCTTCAATCCGTCCGCCCTGAATCCTGGCAGCGCGCCAATCTTGATGCCGAACTGGAACGCGCCATCGGAGCCATCGAAGACTCGGAAGATGTCTATGGAAAAACTTCGCGACGGCTCGCCAATGTCATTCCTGGAGAGGCCGCAGCCATGGAAGCCGAGGCCCGCCCCGCATTCCCCACGGACTTCAAGTCCTGGATGTTTTTCGGATTCGCATTCACGCTGCCACTCGCACTCATTTTTCTCGCCGTATTCTTCGTTCCAAAATTCTTCCACTAATACACCATGGCCGGCAACAAACGCGTCCCCAGAACCAATGACCGCTCCGCCACATCGTTGGCGAAGGAAACTCCCATCCTGAGCACCAGCGAATTGAAAAGACAAGTCCACCGGCTGGAAGTCGCGATCGCAGCCGCGCCCAGGGAGCTGGAAGAGCATCGGCGGAAATGGAACCATATGCTACCCCCGCCGGACTCCATGCGTCGAGGCAAACCCACTGCCAGTGCTGTCCGTCTCACCCATGCCCAAGCGCTTAAACGTCGCCAACAACTCTGGCTGGGGTTTGCCCAGTTCCTCGTATCGGCCGTTCTTCTGGCAGGAGCTGCCGCCTGGCTTTTCAATCTCTGGCAGAAGACCCATTGATGGCCTTCCGGGAAAAATTCCCGCAGCACTTCGCCTCGTCAATTTTTGACGCAGCTTGACATCGCGTCTTGTGCTTCTCAATTGACGCGCCATGTCGCAACATCACATTGACATCCATCGCGTCGCCACACTCGCGCGTCTGAAGCTTGCTGACGATGAGGCGCTCAAATATGGCAGCCAGCTTGAGCACATACTCGACTACGTCAGCGCGATCAGCGCACATGATTTGAGCAACGTCCAGCCTGCTGCCCACGCCATGCCAGTGCTTGATGTCGTGCGTGATGACGCCACCGCCAACAGCTTCACCAGCGAGCAGGCACTCAACAACGCGCCAAAAAAAAATCAGGGCCAGTTCCAAATGCCGCGTGTGGTGGAAGAATAATTTTCCCATCCTTCATCCTTCATCATTTCCCCCTCAGTGTCCCTCGCCTCGGAAACCATCGCCTCTCTGCGCAGTAAACTTCAGCGCAAAGAAATCACCTCATCTGATATCCTTACTGATCTCAGTGTCAGGATCGCTGATATCAATCCGACACTGAAAGCCTATCTTTCCGTAGATGAAGCCGCTGCGCGTGACGAAGCTGAAATGGCGCGGACGGAACTCCCGCTCGGTGGCATTCCCGTCGCCTTCAAGGACAACATCAATGTCCAAGGCCAGCCCTGCACCTGTGGCTCGCTCATGCTGGCGGAAAACTACCGCGCGCCTTATGACGCCACTGTCACGCAGAAACTGCGCGCGGCCGGAGCCATTCCGCATGGCCGCTTGAATCTCGATGAATTCGCCATGGGTTCCTCCACGGAAAATTCTGCGTTCGGCCCCACGCTCAATCCTTGGGATCACTCCCGTGCTCCTGGCGGCTCCAGCGGAGGATCAGCCGCCGCCGTTGCCGCAGACATCGCCATCGCGGCATTGGGGTCCGACACCGGCGGTTCCATTCGTCAGCCGGCTGCATTCTGCGGCTGCGTGGGATTGAAGCCCACCTATGGGCGCGTCTCCCGCTACGGGCTTGTGGCTTTCGCCAGCTCCCTCGATCAAATCGGCCCCATCACCAAGACCGTCGAAGATGCTGCCATTCTGCTCAATCACCTTTGCGGCAGCGACCCGCGCGACAGCACTTCGCTTGATGTGTCAGTGCCGGATTTCACCGCCGCCATCGGACGCGACATCAAAGGAATGCGCATCGGCCTGCCCAAGGAATATTTTGTGGACGGCATCCACCCCGGCATCCGTTCCGCCGTGGATGCAGCGGTGAAACAACTCGAAAGCCTGGGTGCGCATATCGAGGAAATTTCCCTGCCACACACAGACATCGGCATCTCCACCTATTACATCCTCGCGCCCGCAGAAGCCTCCGCCAATCTCGCGCGCTTCGATGGCGTGCGTTACGGTCACCGGTCAAAAAATGCCGCCGACCTGCTCGATCATTACATCTCCACCCGTGGCGAAGGATTTGGGCCGGAGGTGAAAAGGCGCATCCTGCTCGGCACTTATGTTCTCAGTTCCGGCTATTACGACGCTTACTATGTCAAAGCTCAGAAGGCGCGCACACTCATCCGCGATGATTTCTCGAAGGCCTTTGAGAATGTGGACCTCATTGTTTCGCCCACCTCTCCCGTCCCCCCCTTCCGCTTCGGCGCGCATCACGAAGACCCGCTGGCCATGTATCTGGCCGATGCCTTCACGATTCCGGTGAACCTTGCCGGACTTCCCGGCATCAGTGTTCCGTGTGGATTCATTGAGGAAGCTGGAAAGTCATTGCCGGTCGGTCTGCAAATGATCGGCCGGCCGCTGGAAGAATCCTGCCTGCTGCAAGCTGCTCACGCCTATGAGCAGTCCACTTCATGGCACCGGCAGAAACCGTCATAGGCCGCACGTTAAACGCTGAATAAAAGGCCCGGTGCAAGCGCTGTCCCATTTGGTTCGTTATGTGTTTCAGATGCGGGGACGACTTTCTTAGCCGCCACCAGACGAATGTCACCATGCTCGGGCACGAGCGTTCTGACGACGTCCTCATCCCGGAAAACACCACCCGCCTTAAATCAGGGCGTGAACAGTTTTTTCCCGATGACACGAAAACGGTAGTAATCATCAAAAGTGCCTGCGGTTGATGGTGTGCCTACAAAATCAGGCAAAGCGGTATCATTAGGATCCAAGTAGCGTTCTACAAGCACTGATCCGCGCTGCTCAGCAGTAATGCGATCTTTTGACTCATTCCATTTGCTCGCAGATGTAGAGCGGGCCTTTTGCAGCATTTGCACACGATAGTGGACTTGATATGTGTTGGAGCGGGTGGTCATGCGCGCATACAGGTTGGTGTAGGGGCGTTCACGAGTATTGTCTCCTGTGATGAGGCATTTGGACCAGATATTATTGACTCCAGTAGCAGTGTAATTAGTCAGAGACTCACTATCACGGACGAGGTGCATCTCACAAATCTCGCTCGCGGATCTGAAAATATCACCTGAGTTGAAGCGTGTATCAAACTGCTTGAGGGTTTCATCCATGTTAATAGGACGCCGCATCTTGTCGTAGGGAGACTGACCGTTATAAGCTTTGCCCCACTCCAGTCTCAATTTCATTAGATTAGCATCCGTGGTGGCGGCAATATTTCCAGCGCTGTTTGGCAATCCGTATCCTGTAAAATCATTGGTTTCGTGATCCCAAAGCTTATAGATTTTTGAGGCTTCATTGATGAGCATCAACGGCTCCTCGGATTTCATAGCGCCATAGATGGCTGTCGCACGCCTTATGTAGCTGAAGGGGGCAATGGCATAGTTGAGGTTGATTTTGCCACTAGTGGAAAACGGCTCGCTGATGGCGTATGGCTCAACTACAGGCATCCAGAAAAGATCCATGATGAGATGATCCTTGGGTGAACGCATGCCCGGATGTGGCGTGTCTTTGGGATTCGTTACCAGAGATACATCGGGGCGGAAAAGCAGTGTCTGCCAAGGCGTGTTGCTCATGACGCCAGTGGGTAAAGATCCCAACATGCCAGACGAGGGGACCAGACGCGAGGGAGAGAAAAAAGTTGGCGAACTCTCGGTGAAATACCAGGCGAAATAGGTATAAGGTGAACTGGTGGACGCGATGTTCCCTTCGTCCGGTTTGTTGATATAAGAACCGTCTGTCCACTGGGCAACGCCGTTATCGTAGTCGTTCCATAAATTATATTTCTTACCTGCCCCAGGCCTGATTTCCGGCAAACGCGAGTAATGACTGGTCACAAGCGCTGATGGCACAAGCTGGTCATCCGCAGCCACAGCAGGTATGCCTAAAGCCGGTGAAGGTCCGGGTTCATTACAGAATCCATACAAATAATGGGTGCCCGTAGAAGACGAAAAGATATGGGAGAAATG
Source organism: Verrucomicrobiota bacterium (assembly GCA_043758025.1). Lineage (GTDB taxonomy): Bacteria > Verrucomicrobiota > Verrucomicrobiia > Verrucomicrobiales > Verrucomicrobiaceae > VFKE01. The sequence continues at coordinate 1,240 of JAYVOH010000233.1, read as the reverse complement.
ATCGGAGCCACTCCAAGTCCCGGAGTCCACCGGCCCAAAATCGGCAGCACTTACTATTTTCTTGGCGGCTATGAGACGGATATCACCATGATCAGGCACTACCGACCGGACAACGTCTTCGGCGCGGAATAAACCTCCCATTTTAAATCCGGGAGCATCCGTAGAAGGACTATTTGCCCACTGCCGCTCAGCCAGATAATACTCCGGTCCTGGCGCATGAGGAGTGGTGCCGATGTTTGAATAACGACTTTTGAATGTCCACCAATAGGATGGAGCAGTTACCACAGCGGTGCCACGATAAGGGGTAGTTCCGGTTCTGACCAGATCAGGAATCGGGAATTTCCCGCTTGGAATATTAACCGTAAATGTTTGAAGAAGATTAGCGGCTACGTCTAAGTTTCCTGAATACAATTTCACGATCACCGTGCCACCGGAGAAACTCATGGTTTTGTTCGTGCTTTTGACAATAATTCGCGGTGCAGCCTTGCTCATGAATTTGTAAGCTGCGCCTCCAAATGCCTGCATTGGACCTCGCAAACCCCCGGTGCCCCCGTGCTCGCGTCCATTATTATGCCAGCCGGAGCCGATCATGTTGTAAAGTCCACTTTTGTTGGAAGACATTTTCAAATCGGCCCCGTCTATTAAAAAGCCGCCAGACTGAAATTGGACATCGTAGAAGAGATTCTCAGCTATTTTGTAGAAGCCAAGGCTGGGTGAAAATGGCTCCATCAAGAAGGCCGCTTCAATGTAACGTTGTCCAGCAGGCAAAGCAGGGACTGTGGTGTCCACTGTGGAAAGCCCTTCGGGCCCATCCTGACTGCATATAAAATGCAGGCCAAATTGCGATAGACTGTGAAATCGTCCAAATCCTTGGTTGGTAACCCCGCTGGTTTTATCAGTAATTTGTAGAGGCGCTACCTGGCCATTGACCGAGTAAGGAGTGCCGCCAGCAGCAATCACAATAGGATCTCGCAAATTAACGCAGCGAATGTAATCAAAAATTTCAGTGAGCACTTGGTTGCGGTCATCACCCCACTTGGTATTGAAGTTTCCGCCAAACCCCGGCACCGCCGCATTCGTTAAACTTTGAAGATAGCCGTAGATCAATGGATTCCGAGCGATGCCATAATCCGCAGTGGGGCTGGTTGAATCTGTCCTCTGGATGTAAGAAGGGTAAGTTCCGTTCTGAGTGCTGCTGCAAAAGGCGGCAAGCTTGTCATAAGCAGTTCTGATTTTGGAA
>JAYVOH010000232.1:0-3487 GCA_043758025.1 Verrucomicrobiota bacterium | reverse complement strand
CAGACAGGATGGTCGCTGATGAATCGTCGGCCATAGTGCGCGAAGTCGCAGTGACGCTGCGAGATATTCCGTCGGAAAAAAGTTTGCCTATCCTCATAAAGATCGCGCAACGTTTCGACGGGAAAGACCGCGCCTATCTCGAAGCCTTCGGTCTCGGATGCGAAGGCAAAGAAAGCGAAGTCTTCGCCGCTGTCTCGAAAGTCATGGGCGGCAAGCCCAGTGAATGGAACGATGCTTTCGCCTGGATCGCCTGGCGACTACATCCCGCAGAGGCAGTGAACGCTTTCAAGTCACGCGCATTGTCACCCGCGCTAACCAACGATCAACGGAAGCTCATGCTCACCGCGTTGGCTTTTGTAAAAAGCCGCGAGGCCGCCGGAGCCATGCTCGAACTCGCGAACACAAAAGATTTCCCCATGAAAGACCTCACCCAGTGGTGGCTCCACAATCGAAAAGGCAATGACTGGCGCGAATATGATGTGGAGGGCGGCATGAAAGCGCTCGGTTTGTATGAGCCGGAGAAAGTGAAACTCATCGCCATGGAAATGCCGCCCGAGATCGTGAACCCCACGCCGCTCCCGCCAGCAGCGGAGATTGTCCGCTTGCCCGCCGATGTGAAGCGCGGCCAGTCTGCCGTCGCCGTGTGCTACACCTGTCACAAGATCGGCAAGAACGGTATCGAATTCGGCCCCGAACTCACCACCTTCGGCCTGCAACAGCCTGCCGAGGTCATCGCCAATGCCATCGCCAATCCATCCGCCGAAATCTCCCACGGCTTTGAGGGCAGCGAAGTCAAAACCAAGAACGGACTCACCATCACAGGCATGATTCTTTCCAGCGGCGATCCGCTGATCATCAAATGCATGGGCGGCCTCGTTCAGACCGTTCCTCAGAATCGCATCGCCAGTGTGAACCCCATGAACCGCTCCCTTATGTATGCGCCCCATCAGCTCGGCCTGAACGCGCAGAGCATCGCCGACATCGTGGCCTATATGAAATCGGGCAAGGTGAAGTGACGGGGATACTCTACCAAGCGGCAGCCAGACTAACCTTATTTGACACTGGTGATTTCACCTACAATGACCACGCCTGACTTGCGTTTGGCATGAATGAAATATTTCGTCTTCGCGCCTGAGGCATCGGGATCAGTCCAGGAAAACTCGGTGCCCGGAACTTGAGCGACCACCTGCGGCTTGTTTTGATTCGCCGTCTGGCGCTCGATGATGAAGACGCCGCAGCGCCATTCTCGCCAGAGCGACCAAGTGGCATAGTGCACATCGGGCCACATGTGATCGCTCCACGTAAGTTTGTTGCCGGAGTTTGCCGTCTCCACCTTGAAATCATGCACCGTTGGCGGCGCGTAATCCACGAAAGCGAAATTGTCCCACGGCTGATCGGTTTCATCGAAACCGCTGGGATTGCTCATCCAGTCTTTGATGGCCTTGGCGAAATCCGTTCCGTCGAGAATGAACGGCGGCTTCTTGTAACCCCACCAACCCGGAGCGAGCACATGGACGCGTTGGCGATAGAGCGCGCGCAGCGAATCCAGACAGCGGTGATAGCCAGAGTTCCGGGAGTCGGGATGATACTCCAGCAGCGCCCAGTTGGCATCCAGGCTGCGGGCTTGGGCGAAGACAGTCTCGTCCGCCATGTAGTCGAAAGTGGTGATGCCGAGACCGAAGCCTCCAAATGCGCCCTTGCCATCATCTGCTGTCCAAAGGGGAGATGCCGTGGAGAAGCGTCGCAGCAGCGGCACGCTCATGCCCGAGCGATAATTCGCATCCGGCAACACACGTTTGCTGAGAAACTCGGCGGGGATTTGATGGGTGAAGAGATGTTGTTCGGGGAATCCAGTCTGGACGAAGTCGGACACGACATCCTGGTTCCAAGCCCAGACGGAGAATTGACGATAACCCGTGGCACTTCGATCCTCGTTATCCCACGCGCGCCAGAAGCAGCTTTTGAGGTCCGGCAATCTGGGGGCGTCGAACCCTTGTCCTGCGAGATTGCCGCGCTCGCCTTCCTGGGGCAGAGTGTTCTTCAAGTCATCAGTCCACGGAAGCGAACCCGGCGGGAAATCGGCAAAGTCCCAGTATTCAAGTTTCCAGTTGGTGAAGTTCGTGCCGAAAAATTGATTGAAGCTGGGGCCAGTCCCATGCGAGTCACCAGGGCTGGGATCGTCATAAAAGGCGCTGCGTTTAATGCCATCAATTTGCACCATAGGGCCGGTCACTGATTCCGGCGCGGCTTGATCGCCATGACTTGCGCCCTTGGCATAGAGGCCGCGATGACGCAGCCAGTCTTGAAACTCCTGCACCGACCACGGGCTGTAACATCCCCACGCATAAGGCGACATCGGCAATTCATTTTCCACGCTGCACCCCGCGGCAATCATGACCTCGGGATGCTCGCGGGCTGCCCAAGCGTATCCTTGATCCTCATTCAACCAGCGGGCAGCTTCATGACGCGCCTTGACCACCGCCGCATTCAATCGCGATACGCAAGCGAGCACGCTCGTCCGTGCCAGCCCTTCTGTGATGAAGGGCTTCGGGTCTGTCCAAGTGGTCGCCACACCGCTGCAGTTTCCATCCGCCCGCCATGCGGCATTGCGCCGGTCTTGCTTCACCGCGTCGAGAATCACGGGATAACGACCAATGGAGTGATTCCCCACATGGTGATGCTCATGCCAGACCAGACCATTTTCCTCCAGTAAGGGCATTAGTGACTTCATGCCCGTCTTGTTCCAACTTAGCGGACTGGATGCGGAAAAGCCTGCGCGCATGTAAAGCCTGCCCGGTCCGAATTCGGATTTGAGTTTCTCGATGTCTCCGCGTCGGGCAGCGTCGTTGTAGCGCGCGTCGTCGTAAGTTTCATGGATGGGCACCAGAAAAAATGTGTTCTTCCAGCCAGGCTTGGGCAGCACGGGATGTTCCTTCGCGCGAACCGCGCTGAGCGGATAGATGGCAATTTCTTTCAACTCCACCTCGTGCTTCCCGCTTTCGGGTTTGAGGCGCAAAGTTTTGAATTCACCAGGCTCCACGGTGAACCAGACTGTTTGCCAGTCCGGTCGGCCCAGCACCATTCTCCGCAGCATTCCGCGTGAACCGAAATTACCGTCGGCTCCAGCAGGAAAAAGTTCAAGATAAGACATCTCCTCGGAGTGACGGCAGACAACCTTGATTGCCGAAGGGCCTTTCAACGTTGCGGGAAGCGTGGCGACAAATGAAGGATCAGCGCCCTTGGTTTGCAGCAATACCCCGCCAGCGATAGCCGTCGCCGTGAGATGCTTGACCGCATTCCACGCGGCGCGATCATCCTGCTTAGAAAAATCCCAATGGATAGCAGGCGTTGCCCGGGACAACGAAAAAGTCTTCTCCAGCCAATCAAATGGCTCATGGCCAAAGTTAGTGGCTGAGAGCGGGTGCGAGGTTGAGAGAACCGAGAAAGAAGAGGATGCGTGAGCGGTAGTGCGCGAAGTTGCGCAAGC
>JAYVOH010000231.1:0-3492 GCA_043758025.1 Verrucomicrobiota bacterium | reverse complement strand
GACGCTGCGGGAAAGTCCCTTCCTGAGAGCGAGTGGGAGCCGCTGGAAGATCATCTCCGTGAAGTGGCGGAAATGACGGCGAAGTTCGCTGCTGCCTTCGGCGCAAGTGAATGGGGGCGTCTCGCGGGACGCTGGCATGATCTGGGGAAGTATTCGCGGGAGTTTCAGGAATATTTGAAGGCCGTCACGAGTGAGGCGCATCTGGAGGAGAAAGAAGTGCCTGGGCGAGTCGATCACTCGACGGCGGGTGCTCAACACGCGGATGCATCAGTGAAGACGATGGGCCGATTGCTGGCCTATCTCATCGCCGGGCATCATGCCGGATTGCCGGATGGCATGAGCAGTGAAGCGGGCAGCTCGACGTTGGAGGCGCGCTTGAAGAAGCCCATTCCTAATTGGGCCGATGCGCCGTCGGAGTTCACCGCTGTGCCGTCCATGCCGATGCCGCCGATGTTTGCCTTCAAGAGCGGTCATGCCACGAGCTTCTTCCTGCGGATGCTCTTCTCGTGCCTCGTTGATGCGGACTTTCTCTGCACCGAGCGGTTCATGGACAAAGGCAAGGCTTCGTGTCGTCCGCATCATCTGCCCACGGTTGCGGCAATGGAGGAAAGTCTGCAACGGCATCTCGCAAAATTTGATGGAGCCGAGACGGAAGTGCAAAAGCAACGGGCAGGCATTCTCAACGCCTGCCTTGATGCAGCGGCGTGTGCGCCGGGCTTGTTCTCGCTGACGGTGCCCACCGGCGGAGGGAAGACGCTGTCTTCGCTCGCCTTTGCGCTCAAGCACGCCCGCCTTCATGGCATGGAGCGCGTGGTATATGTAATCCCATTTACCAGCATCATTGAGCAGAACGCGAGAGTGTTCCGCGATGCGCTGGCGGAGCTGGGGGATGACGTGGTGCTGGAGCATCACTCGAATCTCGATCCCGACACGAAGCATGTGACGCAGACCACGCGTCTCGCGGCAGAGAACTGGGATGCGCGGCTCATCGTCACGACCAATGTGCAATTCTTCGAGTCGCTTCATGCCAAGGAAACCTCGCGCTGTCGTAAGCTGCATCGGCTTGCCAGGAGCGTGGTCATTCTCGATGAAGCGCAGGCGCTGCCCATCAGCTATATGCAGCCATGCTTGAAAGCATTGGAACAACTGAGCACGAACTACGGCAGCAGCGTGGTGCTTTGCACTGCCACGCAGCCTGCGATTGTGAAGCGTAATGACTTCAAGATCGGCCTGTCCGCGCCGCATGAGATCATTCCTGACCCACCGAAGCTCTATGCGGCGCTCAAGCGTGTGGAGGTGACCAATCTTGGAACTGTGCCAGACGCGGAACTCCTGCCACGGCTGCAAAAGCACCCGCAAGCACTCTGCATTGTCAGCACGCGCCGCCATGCGGCAGAGCTGTTCCGTGCGCTGCCTAGGTCCGACGACAATGTGCATCTCAGTGCATTGATGTGCCCGGAGCATCGCAGCGAAGTCATCACAATGATTCGTCAGCGGGTCAGGGAAGGTCAGCCCTGCCGAGTCATCTCCACGCAATTGATCGAAGCCGGTGTCGATCTGGATTTCCCCGTCGTGTATCGCTCGCTGGCGGGGCTCGATTCAATTGCGCAGGCCGCAGGGCGCTGTAATCGCGAGGGCAAGCTGGCAGGGATGGGGCAGACGTTTGTGTTCGAGCCTGAGCGTGCCATTCCTGCGGGCTTCCTGCGACAGAGCGCGCAGGTGACGAAGCAAATCATGCCGCTTCATGCGGATGCGCTCTCGCTCGCGGCGGTGGAGCATTACTTCCGCAAGCACTACTGGGAGGGCAGCACGGAGATGGATGCAAAGAAGATCATGGAGTGCTGGCCGACCCAGCAGCCGAAGAAGCCAGAGGACTTGTTCCTCTATATGTTCAAGACCTGCTCGCAGAACTTTCGCTTCATCGAAAGCAACTACCAGTCCGTCATCATCCCTTGGGGAAAGCGCGGCGAGCAGCTACGCGAGGACATCAAGGCCGCCTTTGATCCCCGCGCGCAGTGGCCGCTGGCCCGGCATGCGCAGCGCTTCATCGTTTCCATCCCGGAGCCACTCTTCAATGCCAACCTCGGCAAGAGCATCAGCACCTATCACGAGCGCTTTCATGTGCTCACCAGCAGCGTGGGAGTGGACTACGATAAGCAGACGGGCCTCAAGCTCGGCAGCGACCAACCCTATGATGCGGAGGCGATGTATGTGGGCTGAACGAACATCATCCAGTGGCACCGCGCCGCCTGACGGGCCGCAAGCTCGGCAGGTCGGTCACGGTGTCGGCATGGGCAGGGCTACGTCCGGGCATTGCACCAATATCTCAGTGTCCCGAGTGCGCAGCTTGTGCACACGCATTCGCGCCGCCCAGACATACGACGCATCATACATGGTCAGGCCATCCTTGATCGCGATCCTGAAAATCGCTGCGGAGTCCAGTTCCTCAATTGTCTCCTTCACCATCGTCTCGGCATCGACCAGGTGTTCCAGAGCCATCGCTTCATCGAGATTTGTTTGGCTTGATCTGACATTGGTGCGCAGAACATTCCCAAACTCATATCGCCAGAGAGACACGGAGATCCATTCGGAGTCTTTGGAGAGCAGCAGCTTCGCTGCCGCCTGCCGGGCCTCGGTGCCGATGAAGAAATCAACCAAGACAGTGGCATCGACGACGATCATGGCGAACTCGAAGGGTTTGGTTGGTTCAAGCCCGGCCATCTTCGATGGCTGCATCGATCTCCTCGTCCGTCATGAACCTATTCATCTTCGCCCTCGCTGCATCAGTTCTAGCGATGATGTCGGCGATGACCTCCGCACGGCTCGGCTCTTTCGGCAAGGCTTGCTCAAACACCGCCACTGCCTCCTCGTCCACACTGCGATGGTGCATCCGCGCCAGACGTGTCAGCGTGGCGTGCAGCTTATCAGGGATGTTGTGCAGAGTGAGCGTTGCCATGATGACATATTGACATTCCTTCGTTAGAATCTCAACTCCATTAACACACCCTCCTGAACCATGGCCTTTGGAATCAAACTCAAAGTCTGGGGCGACTTCGCCTGCTTCACCCGACCCGAGATGAAGGTTGAACGCGTCAGCTATGACGTGATGACTCCCTCCGGCGCACGCAGCATCATGGAGGCCGTCTACTGGAAGCCGCTTGGCCATGGAGCCGGGACACTCATGTCCCGTGCGCAAGGGCATTATTCTCAGGTTCTCAGATCTCAGTCCTCGACTTTTTTTGAGAAATTTCATAGGGACACCCCGTGGTTGTCCTACCTCTGCGGCTACTATGCACATGAATCGTTCATTTGACTCGATCCGCCATGTAGTCTTGACATTTTAACCCATACTCTTGAATATCAATTTATGCCCGCGTATGCGCACACCAAAACTGACGCTGCGGGAAAGTCCCTTCCTGAGAGCGAGTGGGAGCCGCTGGAAGATCATCTCCGTGAAGTGGCGGAAATGACGGCGAAGTTCGCTGCTGCCTT
>JAYVOH010000230.1:0-10079 GCA_043758025.1 Verrucomicrobiota bacterium | reverse complement strand
TCATTCACATACAGCCCGATTTTCTCGAACGGGATTGCCTTGAAGCCAGGCACTTTTTTGAACACCTCAGCTTCGGGTGACATGCGGAAGTCCAGCTTCGACACATCGGCAAAACCAAGATCCTCGATCGGCAGCGCGACGTTATCCTTGATCGTGACCCCCTTGAAGTGCTCTTTCTTTCCGCGCAGTTCGGCGCTCTTGGTGGTGCCCACGACGATGTTGCGCTCCAGCACGCAGCGCAGCGGTAGCTCGGGATGATCTTGCAAAAGAGTCGTCAGCATCGGGTAGCGCAGGCTCCAGGGCGCTTGGTTTGTTTTCACTTTCACGAAGTCGCGCAACATGCCGGAATCCTGGTCATACTTCCGGCCCACCCCGCGTGAATCAATGCCAAAGCCGCCGGGGCACTCGATGGCGACGTTGCCGCGCAGCACATTGTCGTGACCGCCGCCGACCGCTGCGCCGGTGCCCATGCGATACATGAGATTGCCTTCGAGCGTGTCGCCGCTGTCGCCGTCGTCAAGATAAATGCCGAGTGCGTGGGAAGTGTGATGGATGAAATTGTGGCGCAAAACATTGCCATAGCTAGCCCAGCCGTTGTTCGTGTAGAAGCCGCCGAGATCATCGGACTCGATGAGAAAATCATGCACTTCATTGAACTCAAAGCGGTTGTCATTGCCGCCGTAGAGCACCGCTGCGTGCGGCGAGTCGTGGACGAGGTTATGCGTGACGACGCAGCCACACGCATAGCCTGCGTCGTTCGCGCCGACGCCGATACCGGGCGACCAAATTTTCTTCCCGAGCGCATAGTGATGCACATGGTTGTTGTCCGCCACATGACCGCAGGGCGTAAGCTGCTCGCGGTCACCGCCGCCGAGCAGGATGCCACCGTGGCCGAGCGTGTGCAGGTCACAGCTTTCCACGCGGTGTTGCGCACCGCCTTTGACCACGATTCCATTTTTGCCGATGCAACTCACCGCACAGCCCGCAACGGTGCAGCCATCGCCATCGGTGATCTCAATCCCATTGCCCAGCGTGCCTTTCAAAACAAGCCCGCGCAGCGTGATGCGGGAGGCACCCTTCATCCGCACGATGGGCTGATCGAAATCAGCAAGCGTGATGCTTCCATCTTTGATCTCTCCCGGCGGCCAAAAGAATAGAGTATGCGTGGTGAAATCCACTGCCCACTCGCCCGGCTGGTCAATCTCCTCCACGAGATTGATCGCACGCCAAGGCTCTGTGCCTGCGCCTTCCGGCCCGGCGTATTTTGAGCCGATGCCGCCGCCGACGGGCGCAGCGAGGGCGATGCTCTTCTTCTCAAGATCCAGCGCTTTCACCCGCACGCTCTGCCAATCCCACGCCACGCGCCAGAAGCCTGCGAGCCAAAGTTGCCCTGCATCCGCCGCCGCTTTCCATCGCGCAGGGCGATCACCATCGAAAACAAAACTGCCGGGCCGCTTGCCCGGCGCGCCAGGGTCATCGCCGCGATCCAGCACGCGCACCATCTTCGTGTTGTGCTCATTCGGCCAGCGCGCGAGCGGCTGCCAAAGTCCGTCATAGAACAACTGCGCCAAGCCACCGCCATCATTAAAGCGATCAGGAAAAGCCTTCGCGTGCTTCACACCGGCTGCGGCCAGATCGCACTGCCAGACCTGCCCAATAGCTTCGGCAGCGAGGCGCGCATCTGCACTTTTCACAAAACGATCCGCTTTCAAATGAGTGGCCGCATCGAGAACAACGCTGCCATCTTTCTGCGCACGATAGGTCGTCTTTGAATCGGCAGCCGTCAGCTCAAAGGTTTGCGTGATGGCGTAGCGGCCCGGCTCAATCCACACGACAGCCTCCTCCGCTTCATGGCCGGCCTGCCGCCATTCGCGCACCGCCTTTTGAGCACGAGCGGGCGTGGCAAATGTCCCGGCCATAGAGCCATCATCGCCACTTGGTGAAACGCGAAACTCCGCCGCGTGCAAAGGGCTTGAGATGATGATGATGACCGCAGGCAAAGCTGCCAGCAGCGTGAAAAATCGGGTGCAGAGTTTCATATCTTTTATCAGGGCTGCGTGGTCCATTTCATCACGTTGGGTTCACTGAGGCGTTGGTTCTCCTTGGTTGGAAAATTGGGTGGAATAGCGAGCGTCACTTTGCCGCTGGCGACATACTCAACGCCACGCGCCAGCACGCTTTGGAAGCCGATGCATTGAAGGCTGTCCGACTCGGTATCGCCGAGCCAATGATGGCCCATCGTGCAGACGAGGACGCGGCCTTTGCCATAAGACACCTCCCACAGCACGGGCTCGTGTCTGCCGCTGCCACGTTCTTTCTCTTCCGAAAAAGCACTGGCGAGAATGGTGACGTTCTCAGCAGGGCCGCGCATGTGATGATAAAGCTCGTCTTTGCCGTGCATCCATTCGACCGGCATACCGCGCAGCACGGGATGATCGGGAACGCGGTTCGTGACGACGAAAGGATGCTTCGCACCGTGACTGGAGTCATCGCCGTGGCAGCATTCCTCCGGCTGACCGCTTTCATTGATGACCAGGCATTTCCCAAAGCCGCCCTTGCGCCAGCCGAGGCCGATCATGGCATTGAACTCCGTCCAGTCGGGAAATGAGTTATTTGCCGCGTGAATGAGCATCACCCCGCCTCCGTTGCGGACGAATTCGAGGAAGCCCTGCTGCATCGGCTTGGGCCACGTCTGGCCATTGTAGTTAAGGACGACGGCTTGATATTTGGAGAAGTCCACCGTCCACTTGGCCCATTCGGCGTTCAGCGCGGGCCTGAGCGATTTCACGAGATCATCGTGGCTCTTTTTTGCTTCGAGATAAGCGGCGTCCTCGACCTTCGGCTTCTTCGGCGGCGGCCCCGCTTTGTCTTCCGGCGCGGTCGAAACCTCCACGTTAAAACGGCCCGTGGCTTCCAGCGTGGCTTCCAGCGTGGCTTTCAGTGAGGCCGTGGTGGTTGCCCAGTCGTGGTTGTTGCGTCCATCGATGATTAAGACAGATGCCTTCTCGCCGAAAGATTGTTTCAGGCCAAAAGACATGAACAACAGGATGAGAAGAGACAATCGTGGGAACATCAAGGGTAAACTGGGAAGCATAATAAATTTTTCCAGTGGCGATTCATCAGGCAAATAATACGGAGGGAGCGCAGGAATTGTCCAGTTACTTCATGCCAATTTTTGTTAAAATCCCGCCATGACCAAGATGTCACTCCAGTTTCAATTTTTCGTCAACATGATGGAGCCACTGGATTTCCGGCTAATGTTCGAGCATCTGCCGGGCGTGTTCTTTTTTGTGAATGATGATCAGGGCCGAGTGATCGGTGCAAGCGCGACCATCTTGGAACGTCTGGGTTTTTCCCCCCGGAGGTCGCGCGGCCCTTCCGTAGTGATGACAAAGTGGTGATCCGGACCGGTAAGCCGATGGTGAACCGGCTGGAAGTCTAGTATGACGAGCAACGCATCCTTGACTGGTTCCTAACCACCAAAGTGCCGGTGTGCGGCAAGAGCGGACGCAATATAGGCATCATGGGGGTGACTAGGGCTATGAGGAGCGGATGCACCATGGCAGGAGTTCAGCCTGATAGAACGATTGCATGGGTGCAAGAGGTCAAGAGTTCGAATCTCGCCAGCCCGAGCAGTTTGCTAAGGCATCCTGTTCAACTCTACAGGGGCCAATGAGGGGTATCCCACCGAATCGTGTAAGATTGGAAAGCTTTCATCGTTTCACCTGCCAGTTAGAGAAAGGCGGCTCGCTGTCAGAATTTTTTTCTGACAAAGGAACACCTGATACGACTCGAAATTCTGCAGGCAGGAATCTACCTTGCCTGCTCTAAAACAGAACCCAAAAACCATACCATCCCATGAAAAACAAAACCATTCGCCAGTTCGCATCGCTTTGCCTGATTGCAGGAATCACCGTCGCCCTACCTGCCGCAGCGGCGGCCAAGGGGAAATCAAACGCAAACACACCTCATGCCCCAAAGAAGGAAGTTCCGGTATTCCACGACAAAGTAAGTGCTGTTTCAGACACTTCGATTTCCGTCAAAGGAAAAGAAGAGCACACCTACAGCATCGGACAGTTCACGGAAATTCTGGTGAACGGACAGCGCGCCACCGCGAAGGAGATCAAGATAGGCATGTTTGTCACTGTCGGAGCCGACAGCAACAAGAAAGCCACCATGATTAACGCCCACGGCGGGAACTAAAATTCGCGGCGTTGATGTAATCGCAAAGAAAAACAGGCGAAGCTAATTTTTGAAGGGGGAAAGCTTCATGGCGGTTTCCCGGAGAATTTTAGCCTCGATTTCTTTGGGCGTTTGTCGAAATTTAAGCACCAGCAGCGCGATTGAGTGTTTGATGCCGATGATTTGAAGCACGGCATGTTAATAAAATATCGTTTCTGTCCACCTTGATCGGTAGTTCAGGCTAACAAATTCTGATACTCCGGCGTGGTAAGAAGTTCCCTGAGCTTTGAAAGCAGACTCGCTGCCGGGACTTCCATCTGGTCGCGCGTGTGCAGATTCTTCACCACCAGCGTGGGATATTCCGCGCCGACCACAACGGCAAAACGAGCGCGGGAGGCTTCGGCGGACTGGAACTGCTTGCCAACTTTTTGTGGCGTAAAAGCGTAATCGGTGCGGAAACCAATGTCGCGAAGTTGCTGGATGATGGCGAGCGCTTCAGTGCGTTTGGATTCCTCGGCAATGATGACAAAGACATCAACGGAGTGAACATTTTTGATGTAATCGGCGAGATCTTCTTTCGCTGAGGGAGTTTGCTGGAGCAGTTCGCCGAGCACGACATCGCCCATGGCAAATCCACAAGCGGGGAGGTCGGTGCCGCCGTCGCTGAGAAGGCTGACGAGATTGTCATAGCGTCCGCCACCAGCAATGGCGCGGAGTCCGTGCTTGAGATCGAAAGCCTCAAATACCACGCCGGTATAATAGGCCAGTCCGCGGACAATGCCCGGATCGATCTTCACAAAGTCCCACAGGCCGCGCGCAGCGAGATTGGCTTTGATTTCTGCGAAGACCGGGTGGTCGTCGCTGACTCCGGCAATGAAGGCGCGGACTTGATCGAGGCTGGTGCCGATGGCCTTGAGCTTGGCATCAGTAGCATCAGCGGGCGCGCGCTCCATCTTGTCGATGATCTGGAGGAAGGTGGCGTTGTGTTCCTCAGCAATCGAGTGCGTGGTCTGAAACTCGCTCCAGAGCTTGCGATCACTCATTCGAATGCAGAAGTCATCCTTGTCTAAACCGAAGGCGCGAAGTGAAGCGATGGCGACAGCGATCAATTCCGCGTCAGCAGCGGGCGATGCCTCGCCGAGAATGTCCAGATTGAATTGATGAAATTCACGGAGTCGTCCGCGCTGGGGACGTTCGTAGCGGTAGCACGGTCCGATTTGGAACCACTTCATCGGCTTGCGGAAATCGCGATGCCGCGCGGCGGCCATGCGCGCGAGTGTGGGCGTGACCTCTGGGCGCAGGGAAACTTCTTCGTCGCCTTTGGTGATGAAGTTGAAGAGTTGATGAACAATCTCGTCACCGCTTTTTTTTCGGTAGAGCTCAGTGCTCTCCAGCGCGGGGCCTTCGTATTCCACAAAGCCATGCGTGGCAGCTACTGTGCGCCACGAGTCGAAGATGAAGTTCCGTTGCGCGCAGTTGTCGGGCAGGAAATCACGAAAGCCTTTGATGGTTTGGAAGGACATGAAAAGAAAGGATGAGGGCGGAAGGATGAAGACGAGTTACTGCGCCGACTTTACGGGGTGACGTTGAAGCCATTCGACGGCAAGAGCTTGATACGCCTGCGAGCCGCGCCCATTCGGATCGTATTCCATGATGGTCTTTCCGTAGCTGGGGGCTTCGCCCAGACGCACCGTGCGCGGGATAAGCGTTTGATAAACGAATTCGGGAAAATAGGTCCGCACCTCATTGACGACCTGGTTGGCGAGATTGGCGCGGGAGTCATACATCGTGAGGACGATGCCTTCGAGTGCCAGCTTGGGATTGGCCCCGGAGTCGCGGATTTGCTGGACAATGTTTACGATCTTCGCGAGACCTTCCAGACCGAAATATTCGCACTGAATGGGAACGAGCAACTCATCGGCTCCGGCGAGCGCGGCGGTCATGAGGATGCCGAGTGACGGCGGGCAGTCGATGAAGACCACATCGAAAACCTGGCTGCTGCGCAATGGCTCCAACGCAACGCGAAGACGCGTGAGGTGATTACCCGCCTGAGCGAGTTCGATTTCGCAACCGGCGAGTTCTTGATTGGAGCGAATGATGGAGAGATTGGGAATACGTGTGCTGCAGATGACGTTGCGCACGTCCGTATCCCCGACGAGGCAGGGATAGAGGCTTCCGCCGTCCTCCTGTTCAAGGCCGAGGCCGCTGGTGGCGTTGGCTTGGGGATCGAGATCCACCAACAACACGCGCTGGCCCCGCGTGGCGAGACCGGCGGAAAGGTTCATGGAGGTCGTGGTTTTTCCCACGCCGCCCTTTTGATTTGCGATGGCAACGATTCTCATAGACGACTAGTCGCCCGCACTTCACCACAAACCTTCATCAGCGCGAACGAAAAAGACATGCTCATCACGGAAAAAACACTTGGCGATCTCGGCGGCTGGCAGGCCATGAAGTCTGCCCGCGAACGCGTCATGCTCGGCACCGTGGAGAATTCGTCGAGGGAAGGGGATGTCTTCCGTGGCGTGGTGCGCGAGGGCAAACGCAAGTTTGCGGTATCGCTCGCTGTGCAAGGCCCGACGAAAGCGGAGTGTCGCTGCTCCTGTGTGGATGCGCAGGCGAGGGGACTCGTGTGCGCCCACGCACTGGCCGTGGCCTTGGCGGAGTTGCAAAAGGTGTCGGGGGCTGCCAGCCCTCGGGACTCTGTCGTCAGATTAGTCTCGATACCAACAAAACCTGCACGGCCTGGCAAGTTTGATGTCTGGATTCCTTCCGAAAAAATCGATGCCGCCGCCCGCAGCGGACGTCTGCCGGTCTTCCTCCAGTTTCAACCCGGCGGCGCAGAAATCGACCCGCTCACTGCATGGCTCGCCGGTCAAGGAATCGATGCCGCGACCGGCCCGCTTTCACTGGAACCTGCCACACTGGACGGCTTCTTCACGGCTCTGCGGCAGCATCCGCGTGTGTGGGATGGACGTCCCGGCACCGCAGTGGAGCATCGCAAAAGAATCACAGTGGGCCAAGATGACGGACCACCGCTCACGCTTGCGGTGCGACTGCAATCAGCGCCAACGGTCGCATTTGAATTAACAAGGAGCGGCGGTTTTCTACCGCCGCACGAAACTAAAGACGGCGGTATCAAACCGCCGCTCCCTGAATTGACCGCGTTCACGTTGTCGGACCGGCTTTGGTTCTTTGACAGCGCTCAGGCCATGCTCGCACCCTTGGTCTGTGCCACACCGGAAGTGGGGAAATTGATACACGAATGTCTGGCGAAAACGAGCGGGGGAGTTGTGCGTGATTTGCGCTGGCTGGCCTCGTGGCTGGATGCCGTCGAACAAGTGGTGAACTTGGAGACGGACGAAGCCCTGTCCCATCTCCGCTTGCTGCCCGCCGAGCCGCAGTTCATCATCGAACTCGACGGCTCGCCGCGTCAGGCCACCGCCCGCGTGCAGGCGCAGGTTGGTCCTATGCGACATCCCATCCGTCCGCAACAGCCGGAGCGTGAAGATCACCATTATCCCGTCCAAGCCGAGAAAGGCGGGCTGGTCTTTTATCAGCGAAACACCGCTCGCGAATCGCGCCTGCGGGCGGAACTGGAGGGGACAGGATTTACCGCCCGAGCCGGGGAGGAATGGGAACTACGAGGCGAGCGGGAAATCGCGGAATTTTTCGCGTCCGCTTTGCCGCGTTTGGAGAGGAAATATCAGGTCGTCACCACCGACCGCTGGCGCAGTGCCTTCAGCGGCTGGCGACGGATTGCCCCGCTCGTGAAAAGCCGGGGTGACGGCCGTCCGCCCGAATCGTCCGGGTCAGCTTTTGGAGGCACCCCGCGCGGCTGGCTGGATATGGAGTTTTCCTACCAATCGGCGGACGGTTTCTCGATTCCGCGCAACGAAGTCCTCCGTTTGCTCCGCAGCAAGCAGTCCGCCGTTCGGGGAAAGCAGGGTCAAGTCTATGTGCTCGACTCTGAATCGTGCGATGACTTTGAATCGCTCCTCACAGAATCCGGCGCGAGACTCGGGGATAGTGGCGGACTGGCTTTGAGCACTGATAATCAGCATATATTAAATGATTATTACGCCAAGAATCAATCGCCACCCCAGTTGGTGTTGCCCGACATGGAGGCAGTCAAAGGGCGCTTGGGCGACTTAATCGGACGCTTGCGTGACTACCAGATCGAGGGGGTGCGTTGGCTCATTGCCGCTGCCGAATCGGGAAGGGGGGCTTTGCTCGCCGACGACATGGGCTTGGGCAAAACCCTACAAGTTCTGGCTCTCCTGCGTTGGCTGAAACCTGTGAACAAGTTGGTGAATAACGCTGTGAACAACCGCAGTGTGCACTGTCCCGTCCTGATCATTTGCCCGACCTCATTGATTGGAAACTGGGAGGCTGAGCTTCAGAAGTTCACACCAGAATTAAATTATAATACACAGCATGGCACTGTTCGTAAGCATATTGACAATAATATATCAATATATGACGTAATATTAACAACTTATTCACTGTTAGTAAACGATTTAAATAAATATTTACAGATCAATCTGGCGGGTTTGATCTTGGATGAGGCAAGTTACATCCGAAATCCCGACACCGCAGCCGCTAAAGCAGTCGGCCAGCTTCGGGTGCCAGTCCGGGTCGCCCTGAGCGGCACACCGGTGGAGAATGGCGTCAGGGATTTGTGGTCCATCATGCGCTTCGTTCAACCGGGTTTTCTCGGCGATCGGAAGGACTTCGATGAGCGCTACGCCAAGCCCTTGGCGTCAGCCGCGACCGACCCTGCCGATGCTGGGCGCATTCTCCGCCGCCTGCGCACCCGGCTGGGGCCATTTGTCCTGCGCCGGACGAAAAAAGAGGTGGTCCGCGAGCTGCCGGACAAGATCGAGCAGGTCATCCTTTGCGACCTCTCCGCCCAACAGAAGGAAGTTTACCGCCGCCTGCTAGAAGAAGGCCAGGCCGAAATCCGCGACGCCCGCCGTCGCAGTGCCGGGGCAGGACGCATGACCATGTTTACCGTCCTCCTGCGGCTCCGACAAGTCTGCAACGACCTCCGGCTCCTGGGAGTAGCTCGACATTCCGATGTCGAGACGAGCGTCCTCGACGCGCGCGCAACCGATGAAGACACGACTTCGGAAAGTCGTGCTACCGACGCCCTCGGCGGTAAATGGCCCGCCCTGGCCGACATCGTGGACGACGCCCTCGGCGGCGCGCACAAAATCCTCATCTTCTCCCAGTTCACCGGCATGCTGCGGCTCATTCGCGACTGGCTGGACGCCCGTAGCGTCGCCCACAGCTACCTCGACGGCTCCACGCGCGACCGCACCGCCCAAGTGGCCGCATTCCAGACCGATCCCGCGCGGCGCGTCTTCCTCATCAGCCTCAAGGCCGGCGGATACGGCCTGAACCTCACCGCCGCCGACCACGTCATCCTCGTCGAGCCTTGGTGGAACCCGGCCGTCGAAGCTCAGGCCATCGACCGCGCGCACCGCATCGGCCAGGCCAGCGTCGTCACCGCCAGCCGCCTTATCGCGCGCGGCACCGTCGAGGAGCGCATCCTGAAGCTCCAGACCACCAAACGCCAGATCATGGCCTCCGCCGTCGAGGACGACCCGCTCATGCTGCCCGGACTCACGGACGACGATTTGGAGTCCTTGCTGGAATAAGGCAAGCCTACGACATGGTAGTTAACAGCCACCCGCTCTTCTGGGCAGACCTACATTTAATAACTTTATACAATATATGTAATGTAAAATATAGTGGCACTGACTCAGTTTGAATTGTTGATGTTATCAATTGAATGCTGTCGTGTAGCAGTCAAAACCGGAATTGTTTTTTTAGTCGAGTTTGGGGCCGCAGTGGAGGAGGATTTTTGGGCGGGTGTTTTTGTCGGGTTTGTTGGC
>JAYVOH010000229.1:0-10107 GCA_043758025.1 Verrucomicrobiota bacterium | reverse complement strand
TGGTGTGGACCGCCAAAGCCACCGACATCCTGGCCAAAGTCACCCGAGCCCGCCAAAAACTCCATTGTTACACCAATAAGCGCGCACTACACTAGAGTAGCAGTCAAGTTGTTGCGTTTCTACTTCTTCGTGGTGGCGTCGAAGTCAGAATGATTCGAGCCTCCTCACGTCGGCTACTCCTTGCACCATGTTTGAAGATCAATTCGGATTGCTTCTTCGTTGCTTGTTTTACAGACTCTCGCCGAAGCGCCATCCTTCACGGGCGGGTTCTTTGACGAAGGCATTCAGCTCGGGGTGGTTGGTGATGCCGCCTTCCTTGGCGTCCCACTCGATACGGGTGTTGAATCGCTGGGCGAGAACGCCGAGCAAGATGATTTCGGTAAGATTGGACGAGACACTGAAATTGGAACCTGGCTCCGGCCCTTCGCCTTTGATGGCCCGCATCCATTCGCGGAATGGCCCGCCTTGCACGCGTGGGATCGTCTTGGGCGGTGGATTGGCTACCCACGTCTTGCGAACCTCGTCCGGCAAGATGGCGGGCGGTCCGGCGTGAGTGCCGCAACCGAGTAGTCCCTTGGTGCCGACCATCCAGCAGGCGCGGTCGAGATGAGCGGCGTGCTCCGCGCCGAAGGCATCAAGAGAAAAATGTCAGGGTTCAAAAATTGACAAGGTTCTAAATTTGCGCAGTTGCGGGAGCAGGAGCGTCATCTTGTCTGACCGCAGCAGTTGCCGACAAAAAATGTAAAATGGGTCATTCCAATTCACATCATAAATCAGTAACGCCGCACCGCAGCGATGGATGAACCTTGGGGAGCACACGCGCCCTCGCGTGTTCTGAGGTGCGCCCTCGCGCCTCTGGCTTTTTCTGGCCTTACAGTTTCTAAAGTATGTGACTTCGCCTGTGGTCAGAGGTTTTCGGCGTGGGTGCCAAAAACGACACGCGAGAGCGCGTTTGCTCCCCAACGCCCGTCTTCCGCTACGGCTAAATTTTTACTGATTAACAACGATAAATGGTATCAGTCCTCACTATCGAACAAAGTAGCAGCCGGGCTGTGGAAGGCTCCGGTTCTGGGGTGACGTCGAAGTCATAATGATCAGAGCCTCCTCACGCCGGCTGCGACTTCTTGCACCATGTTTGGAGATCAAGATGGCTGATTTCTTGTGAACGATGGTTCGAGAGGCAGGTGGTGTGTGTTTGTTTCGACGTCTCTGGCTTGTAGTGACGGCATCCCGCCGCCATCAGGAGAGCAATGGCGGTAAGATACCGTCACTACGACCTGCTCCAATTTTTTTAAATGCACCTAAAAAACCGCCAGTTGATAATCTGAAAATCAATTGACAGACGACACTTTTTTTGGCAAGACCTTGTCGTTCACACCGAAACCAAGAAGAAAATCCCAAAGTTGCTCATCATGAAAATACGCATCCCTGCTCTCATTCTGGTCTTTATCACCCTGGCTCTGACCGCGCCGTCGTTCGTCTGCGCCAAGGCGCCGAGCGGTAAGAAGACACACAAGACCGGCCCCGCGCTCAATGCCACGTCGCTGGTCAAGGAGATGAAGGAAGCCGTGGCCTACATTGCCATGCACGGTAAGAAGGAACTTAATCCCAAGTCTAAATTGGAAAAACCCTTCTGGTCTGGCTTGAAAGCGGTGGATCAAGACATCAAGAAGGTCGAGGAAGGACTTAAGGCCAAGGACGCCGGCTTCATTAAAAGTTTGAACAAGATGGGGGGAAACCTCGCGGAGCTGGACACCGGCTGGGCCATGCTCAAACGCGAAGCGAAGCACAAGGACTCCAAGATCAGCCATGGCCTCGCCTCGCTGAACAAGGCCTACGCCTTGATGAACAATAATTACGGGCCCACAGCCGGACGCCTTAAAAAGGGCGGCGATCTTACCGAAAAGGAAAAAAACCAGGTGGCTCACGTGCAGGCTGAGGAGAAGAAATTGCTGGCCAAGCTCCAAACGATCAAGGGAAAGGCCCCGGCAAAATCCATGCAGGCCCGCATGACACAGGATGTGATCCGCAAGTGCGAACGCATCAGTCATGAAACCGTGAATGACGTGGCCACCTACGTGAAGCTTATGGAAGACCTCGCGAAACTGGAAGATGAGATCTATGGCTACAACAAGTGCATCGCCGTCTGGGAGCCAACGTATTACGCGGAATGGAAAGTCGTTGAGGAAGACATCAAGGTGGTCGAAACGATCTATTACGAAGAGAACTGGAGCGAATACGAGGACTGGAGCGCCACGGAAACGACCATCACCGAATACGGCGATTACTACGACCACGACGTGCAGCTCAGCTCAGAAGAGACGTCCGAGTATGAGGAATTCGCCGAGGAATACAATGAAGAGTCAGCCGTGGAAGATTCCGCAGAGGAAGAGGCTGAACTTGATGAGGAAATGGAAGATGGAGGCGATGATGCCGAGGACTTCGCCGACGAAGGCGACGACGATGGCGGCGACGACGATGGCGGCGACGACGATGGCGGGGAGGAATAATTGCCTAACGCAAACGAAAATCGCGGCGTGCGGGGATGAGTCCCCGCGCGCATGAGAATTATCCAGCAACCGTGTAAAACGGTTCAGCCTTCGCAATGGAACAAAGCAGCGGTGACGGCGGAATGATTTGAGCCACTTCAAGTCGGCTGCTATTTGTCAGAGTGAACGGTTACTTTGACTACAATGCCACCACGCCGCTGCACCCTGCGGCGCGGGAGGTTTGGCTGGGCGCATCGGAAATGCACTGGCATAATCCATCGTCGCTTTATCGCGAAGCCGGTGCGGCGAAGCGAAAACTCGAAGAGGCGCGCGAACGTCTGGGGGTACTGCTGGGCTGCGAGACGGAGCGGATCATCTTCACCAGCGGGGCCACGGAATCGAACAATGCGCTGTTTGCTTTTCTCAGTAGCCAGCTCGACGCCGACCAATGCATTCTGTCTTCCGCCATTGAGCATCCGAGCGTGCGCGAGCCCTTGCAGCAGACTTTCGCTGGTCGCATTTCACTCGTGCGCACCACGGTGAGCGGCGCGCTGGACATGGAGGACTTCGCGCGGCAGATTGCGCGGCCGGAGATTGCTTTCGCGACGGTCATGGCGGCGAACAACGAATGCGGATTGCTCCATCGATGGAAGAAGATCGCCGAGCTATGTCTGGCGCAGGAGGTTCCGTTTCATACGGATGCGGCACAATGGATCGGGAAACTGCCCGCGCATGAACTTGGCGCGTGTGATTATGTCACCGGCTGCGCCCACAAGTTCGGGGGTCCGAAAGGGGTGGGTTTTCTCGTGATGCGCGACGAGATCGAGGCGCTGGCCTTTCTGCGTGGCGGACCGCAGGAAGAAGGACGCCGCGCGGGCACGGAAAATTATCCCGGCATCGAGGCCATGGTCACGGCGCTGGAAACATTGACCCCCGGGCTGTCTGACATCGCAGACGAAAAAGCCCGTGAACGCGACGCCTTTGAAACGGCGATGCTGGCTATGTTTGACGGACTGCGGCTGATCGGCGCGGGTGCGGAAAGACTGTGGAACACCTCGATGTTCGTGCTCCCGCGTCACGACAACCGCAAATGGCTCGCGCGACTCAGCCAGCGGGGCTTCGCGGTCTCAACCGGCTCGGCTTGCAGCGCCGGGCATGACGGCTCCTCGGTCGTCCTGGCCGCGCTCGGCACCAGCGAGGATGAAATGCGCCGGGTCATCCGGGTCAGCGCGGGCTGGAACACGACAGCGGAGGATTGGCGGGGGCTGTTGCAGGCGTTCAAGGAAGCGGGACAGGAAATGGACGCCCAGCATTGATCGCCTATCGGCGCAATCTATCTTCGCCAGGAATGCCGGGGTGATTGACACGGGAGAGGCGGACTCTTATGATGAGGGTTCGCGAAATTAATAATGGCCAAGCTTTCCAGCGTCCTTACTCCCGAGACTGACCGTGCGCATTATGTGGCGCAGGGGACGCTCTGCGTGCTGGCGGGCATGGTGGTGCTGGCCTTGGCCTGGACGGGCTGGCATGGCAGATTTTCCGGAACCGGGGCTGCGCCGATGTCAAGCCCTACGCAGACGACGACTACCCCACCGCCGTCGTTTCCGGCCACGCCCCCAGCTCCCCTGTTGGTCAGTCCAGCCCCGATTTTCCCGACACAGCCGGTTTTGACGACGACGATTCCCGCGTCCTTGCGTCCGGTTCCGTCGAGTGCCGTTCCTTCCGCCGGGAAGCCGATTGAAAACCCGCAAGTAAAAGAAATGGTGCAAGCAGCGCGGGAGGTGCGGAAACTGGGCGATATGCAGGCGGCGCTCGAGTCCCTGCGCGCCGCGGATTTGCGCGAGCCGGATCACCCGGAGATTTTAAGCGAGATCGCGCTGACTTATGAAGCGATGGGGCTGGCGGACAAGTCGCAGGCTGCCTGGAAAAGCGTGCTGGTGATGGGCGAGACGATTGCGGGCAGCTTCCACGCGCTGGCGAAATCAAAGCTGGCGGGCCGTGAAGATGCACCTCCAGCTTCGGCTGCGAGCATGAAGCCGGTGCTGATTGGTTCCTGCCAGGTGCTGCCCGACACCAAGGTGACTAAGGGCCAGCGGCTGACCTTGCGGGTGCCGATCATTGCCGCGCCGGGTGCGGATGTGGATCCCGTGCAGATGGACATTCATGTATATTTTTACGACAAGGTGGGCAAGGATCGTGTGGAGCCGTCCAAGGCTGATCCGCCGGATCAGAAGTGGGTTTCCGAGCGAGTGGACTGGGCGTTACACAATGAGGAGTTGCTGGACATTGTTTATCACATGCCGGAGTTGCGCCCCGAAGAGCTGCGCGATCTGGGCAAGAGAAGTTACTACGGCTACGTTGTGAAACTGTTCTATCAAAACCGGCTCATGAGCGAGAGGGCGGATCCGCCATCACTTTTGGACTACAAACCGGCCGGCCCCGGTTCCGCTGGCGTGGAAAATGCGCTATTCCCAAAAAACTGACGCTACGATTTCCGCATGGTTGTTTTGTATGTTGATCCCAACTCCGAGTTGCGCGCCCGCCGCGGAGCTTTGCTTGCTGGCGCGGGGTTGACAGTCTACGAGGCTGACAGTCCCGAGGCAGCCGTGGCCATCGCCCAGCAATTGCCGGAGTTGGACTTGCTGCTGAGCGAGGGTGTTTTGGAGGGGGATTTCACGGGCTTTGATCTTCGCGATGCCATCTGCGTGCGCTTTCCTGCCATGCGCGCGGTCTTCACCAGCCGCTCTGATTTGACGGGTTTTGAGACGCTGTTCGGTGGTTGCCCGGTGATCTTCGAACCCGTGGATGAGGCCAAGCTGGTGCAGGAGATTATCAATAACCGACCGGACGCGCCCAAAAATGCGGAAGCGAAACCCGCCCAGTCGGAACCGCCGCCGATCCTCGCCCCAGATACCGTTTTGGGGAACTATGTCATCAAGACCCTGCTTTACAGAGAGCCGGAGACGGAGACTTACCTCGCTGTGCAGCGTTCCGTGAACCGGGAGGTGGCGCTAATCCTGCTCAAACCGGAATTGCTGAGCAATGAAGCGGTCATGATGGAATTCAAAGAACGCAGCCGGCTCAAGGCTGCAATCACCCATTCGCGCATCGCCCCGCTGTATGAGGCAAAGCAGATCGACGGCCATGCCTTTTATACCCGCGAGATGCCGCATGGCCGCTCGCTTGATGATCTGATTCAGGCCGGGGAAAAATACAACGAGAAGACCCTGGTCAACATCATCACCGGTGTCAGCGAGGCCATGAGCCAGGCTGCGCTGTGCGGTTTCCACTATCGCATGCCCTCGCCGCGCGACATTTTCGTAGACTCTGAGCATGAGGCCAGCATCGTCAATGTCTTCCGCCCCCAAGCTGACAGACGGCGCAATCATTCCGCTGACACCGGGCGTTTCCTGCTGATGCTGCGGCCCCTGTGCGACAGCGCCCGGGCCAAGCGCATGGTGGACGATCTTGCGCATTTGCGCCTCGACTGGCAGACTTTGCATCGCCGTTCAGAGCAGTTGCAGGAGGAACACAGGCAACACAGCCTGCTCGGCCGGGCGGACTCGAAGGAGACTCAGGATATCCGTGCCGCGCGCTCGGCCACAGCCGGGCCGCCGTTGTGGGTTCGACTCGTGCTGGGCCTGGCTTTTGTCGTAGCCTGCGTCACTTTATACTTGCATGGACGCAGCGAACCAGGCCCCGCGAGACCCGTCAAAGAGAAGTTCGTCCTGGTGGCTGCCGGAAAATTTGTTTATCAGAAGAACGAAAAAAGAAATTTGCCTGAATTTTGGATCGGCAAAACCGAAGTCACCATCGGGCAATATGCGGAATTTCTTCAGGCACTGAAAGAAAACCCACTCATCGCTAATGGATTCAATCACCCCGAACAACCGGCCGACAAAAAGGACTATAAGCCGGAAAGCTGGGACGAACTTTATAAAGCCGCCAGCGCCGGCGGGCTGTTCAATAATCATCGAGTGGATGTCAACTGCCCCGTGGTGAACGTGGACTTGTGGGATGCATGGGCCTACGCCCACTGGAAAGGCATGCGCCTGCCCACGGAAGAAGAATGGGAAAAGGCCGCGCGCGGCAACGATGGGTTCACTTTCCCGTGGGGCAATGATCCCCGTCCCAACGCCGCCAACCTCGGCGATGATTACGATCCCAATGGCAAGAACGGCGGAAAAACGGACGGACATAACTTTTTGCAGCCCGTGGACAAAATTAAAAAAGACATCAGCCCCTGCGGCGCCCTCGGCATGGCAGGGAATGTCGAAGAATGGACCGACAGCTGGGCGGATCATCCGGATTTCCCCGATCTGGTGGTGCCGGTGGTGCGCGGCGGAAATTTCGCGCTGAAGAACTCCAACAACCTTTTAACCGCGCGCTTCTTAGCGAAATCACCGGGGTCCCATTCCATAAACCGGGGCTTCCGCATCGTCAGCGACAAGCCGCCCGCCCCATCCTCAGGCAAATGATTCCTGGCCGTGGCGAATCTTTGCCACGAACGCCCTTTTCTGTTAAACTGCCCCATTCATCGCAGTCATGTCACGATTCCCCTCCTCCCATCTGTGCCGCAGCATCGCTTTTTGTCTGCTCGTTTTGGGCATGGCATTCGCCCCGAAATCGCACGCGCAATTTGAGACCAGCCTCAGTGTCAACAAGGACACTTACCTCACCTATGAAGGCCTGGAGGCGACCGTCACCGTGACCAACCGCTCCGGTGCCGACGTCATCATGGGCGGACCCAACGACCTCCCCTGGCTCTCGTTTGAAATCACCAATCCCTCCGGCAATCCCGTGGCTCCCATGGCCCTGCGCTCCGAGCAGAATCTGGTCTTGAAAAGCGGCGCCACCATCAGCCGCAAAGTGATGCTCTCCCAGCACTTCTCATTTTCCGACTACGGCACTTACGGTATCACCGCCAACGTCTATCACCCGCCCTCCCAGCAATACTTCACCTCCAACCGCGCCCGCGCGAATTTCACAGACGCCAAGCGGTTCTGGTCTAAAAACTTCGGCGTTCCCATGGGCCTGCCCGGCGCAGGACAAATCCGCCGCTACGAACTCTGCGTCTTGCGCGACTTGGAACACACCAACCTCTATGTCCGCCTCATCGAGGAGAAAACTGATCTAAAAATCGCCACCTTCTCGCTCGGCTATTGCATCATGGTGGCCGATCCCCAGGTCACGCTGGACAAGGACAACAACATGCATGTCCTCTTCATGGCCGTCCCTCATATCTACTCCCACGTCACCGTGGACACCCAGGGCAAGATTTTGAAGCGACTGTATCATCGTGAAGTTGCGGGCGACCGACCTCAGCTCTCACTGCTGGCCGACCAGTCCATCACCGTTCAGGGTGGTCAGCCGTATGATCCTACTGCCGCTCCGGTGGATATAAAACCACAAGGCCGCTCCGTGGGACAAAGACCGCCGGGTTTGTGAAACTGGCTACCGCGCAAGGATTTGAACCTTGTCAAAGAGATTCAGAATCTCTTGTGCTACCGTTACACCACGCGGCAATTCCTGACTGGCCGATAAAATAGCCGCGCCGGGCGGAGACGCAAGTTTTGCTTATTCTTCCCCCATTCTCCCATGAAGAAAAACCGTGGCTAGTCTTTCTGTGCTGGCTTCAATCGTGCGTCTGACAGATCAAGCCGATACATCACCTGGTTGAAGTCATACCGGGCCGGAGCCACTGGATTGCCCGAAAACTCCAGCGAATAAGTCCCCTGAAAATAGATGATCCGGCCACCTTCGGCGTCGAGAAACGCGTGATGCACCGGATTGTAAAATGAATACCTGGGGTGCGAGGCAATCTTCACTGCGCGGGGCCACGGTCCTGCGGGGCTTTCCGATTCCGCATACCACATTTCACCGAGTGGAGAAGGATCGCCCGGGTCCCCGTTTTGCAAACCAATGAGCACAAACTTTTTGCGATACGCATTCCAGTTCACCGTCGCGTTGTGCAGCCGGAGAAGCTTCCCCGTGGCCACATCCTTCATCTGGTAGCGGGCCTGCTCCGGGGACATTTTCCGGGTGAGCAGCAGTTTCGTTTCGTCGCCAAGTTCGGTCGGCTGCAGTTCGCGCTGCCAGCGCCATTGCCCTGACCTTTCGTCGAATCGCAAAGACTCGTAGCTTTCTGGTCTCAGAATATCTTTCAATGTGGCCGCAACCCGCGTGTTGCAGAAGGGATGTGCGAAATAGTAAAAATCCCCCCCGTCATGAATGACGCGCACAGCGTTGCCCTGAGGGAAGCGCCACGGCTCGGGATTGTCCAGCGTCCTGGCGCTCTCGAAGACACCGCGCTCGTCATTGAAGCGGCAGATGCCGTGCTCCAAGGGCGCGCTCAGGCTCTGGTGCCTCCCGTAGTGGGCGAGGAGCACCTCGTTGCCCTGTTCATCCAGCACATTCAGCAGGCCGAACAGCCAAACCGCGCCCGGTTCCTTGAGCGGCATCATCTGCCGGAGTTGCTGCGGCTTATCCCGATCCATAAAATACTCGAAGGCGATGCCCGACTCCGGCTTCACCTCCAACGGAGTGAGCGCGCAGGTCGTGCGGAAATTTCCCAGCGGATATTGCGGCACGTTCGTGTCGCCCCAGAGCCAGAAGATTTTCTTCCGATACAGCGCCGCCTGAACCGAATCCTGCCCCATGACCCCGGCCGGGTTCAGATTCGGCAGAAAGTGTGGCAGGCCCAGAAGTTCCGAGTCGCGATACAATCCCTGCCCCGTCGTGCGGGCGATGCGCTCGGCAATATTCGTGCGCTTCAGTTTCACCGTGGTGCTTTCACCCGCTTTAGGAGTCACCCGGATCCCGGTGTGACCGAACCCATCCTTATCCATCTCATACCCCGGCGCGAGGCTGAGATAAAGCCACAGCTCCCGATTCATCAGTCCCGGTTCGTTGAAGGCGATCCATCCGGCGTTATCGGTAATGCAGCGGATGTCATTCACCGTGCGGAACTCGATGAGAGGAATGCCGCGTTTGGTAGTCTCATCGACAATGTGGATGCCAAACCAAGGCTTCGCCACCTGCACCACACCGGGATCGGCTCCACCGGGAGAGCGGAAAAGAAACAGGAAGAGAAGGACCCGACGCAAATTCATACAGTTAGTCTGGCAGAGGATTGCTACGAAAAAGGAGCAATGAAATAACAGAAGAGAACAGAGCCAGGTGAGACAGAAGGCATTGAAAACTATCATGCATCACTTTTTATGAGAACGCCAAACCGCTGCCCCATTCAGGTCCACCGTTCTGAATCTCTGTAATCTTTGTTTCCTCCTGTTCAAGGGCATCACCGATTTTAGGACAAAATGCCCCCGCCCTTTTTCTGGGTTTTCCGTAGCTGACGAGGTGACGAGACACAAAATGGATGTTCAGCGCAATGTCCAGCCCGCGCACTTGCGGTGTTATGAGTAAGGCGAAACACCAGCAGTGCAGCCTGTCAAATTTTGAACCCTGACCCGAATGGCACTGAAATAAGGCATGTTTAGGATGGTGTTAACCGATATGCTTGTTAATATATTGGATGCATAATGTCACCAAATTCTTCCCGGGCTTTCATCACCGTCTTTTTGGCCGCAAGCCCTTGACCATGGGCGCGAAGCTGGCC
>JAYVOH010000228.1:0-10158 GCA_043758025.1 Verrucomicrobiota bacterium | reverse complement strand
CCAAACGAATCTTCAGTCTGGTCTTGCATCCTTGGCTCAATGATCAAACAAACGCTTCCTCTGGACCCGTTTTGCTGATTTAAAGAGCTAAATGGTATCACGCGGTGCTCATCAGATTGGATTTGATGAAATGCGGATGCATGGGAAAATGTGTTCCATGCCAAGACTCATTCCGCCTCCAACGTGCGGGCGATTCCTTGGCATCCAGACCGGCGCGACGCACACCACGGTTCTGGTCGCGGATGAAAATGGTGTGGCGTTGCAGCAATTCGATCTCGGGCCGGCGAATCTGTATCTGATTTCTGATTTTGAACTTACGCGATTGTTCCGGGAAATCAAGGAACGAACCGGCAAGGTCAGTGCGATCGGCGCGGGCATCGCTGGATTGCGCAATGCAAGGGATCGTGCGCGCCTGCTGCGGCTCGCGCGGAAAGTCTGGCCGCGCACTCCGTTTTACGCCGAGCACGATCTTGAATCCGCGATGATGGCTGCGGGACAGTTGCGGGAAGATGCCGCTGCCCGCGTTCTTCTGCTCAGTGGCACTGGGTCATGTGCGTATGGCCGACGCCGCAGCGGACGCCCGGTGAAGTTCGGCGGGCGCGGTCACATTCTCGGCGACCAGGGCAGCGCCTGTGATATTGCGCTCGCCGCACTGCGCCGAATTGTTTATCAACATGACGTGATGGGAAAATTTCCGCCGCTCGGGCGGGTGATGCTGCGCGTTACTCAGCTCAACGAGCCTGATGATCTCATCCCCTGGACGATGGAGGCGGCAAAGGATGAACTCGCGCAGCTTGCGATTACGGTTTTCCATGAGCAGCAACGGGGCGATCCCATTGCGCGGGAGGTGGTTCGCGGTGCGGTGCATAAGCTCGCGGACATGGCGTTGCGTTGCGCGGAGCATCTGCTGCCACGCAGTGCAAAGGTGCAATTCATCTTCGCGGGCAGTGTTTTACTCAAGCAGCCGTCCTTTGCCGCCGCAGTGCGTCGTCGCATACGCGCGCACTGGCGACACGCTGCTTTTCTCAGCCTGCATCGCGAGAGCGTATGGGGCGCGTGGGAAATGGCGAGGCAGAATGCAAAGGGCAGGAAGCAAAAGATGGAAAGCGTAGCGGACAATGTGCCCCGTCAGGAAGTCGTGAGTTTAGAATCGTTGACGCTGTCGCCCACCGAGCAACGCAATCCGAAATCCATGCAACTGGACACCATGCCGCTGGACAGCGCGCTGGAGATGATGTTGCACGAGGATGCGAAGGTGCCGCGTGCGATTCTACGCGAGAAAAAGGCGCTGCTCTGGCTGGTGCGGAAGGTGATCACCGCTTTCAAGCGCGGTGGTCGCTTGTTCTACGTCGGGGCGGGCACGAGCGGGCGGCTCGGTATTCTTGATGCCAGCGAGTGCCCGCCCACGTTCCGCGTTTCCCCAGAGCAGGTTCAGGGCATCATCGCCGGAGGGCGGCGTGCCATCTGGAGCGCGGTCGAGGGCGCGGAAGATGACTACGATGGCGGAGCGATGGCGGCGCGGCATCGCGGAGTGCGCAAGGGGGATGTGCTTCTGGGCATCGCCGCCAGCGGACGCACTCCATTCGTGTGGGGCGCGCTGCATGAAGCGAAAATGAGTGGCGCGGTCACGGCGCTGCTTTGTTTCAATCCGAATTTGAAAGTGAGACGCGGCTGTGCGCCGGACAAGATGATCCTCATCAATACCGGTCCCGAGGTGCTGACCGGTTCCACGCGATTGAAAGCTGGCACGGCGACCAAACTGGTGCTGAACATCCTGAGCACTCTGGCGATGGCGCATACGGGAAAGGTCATGAGCAATCTGATGGTCGATCTCCATCCGACCAATTCCAAGCTGCGTGATCGCGCCGTGCGTCTTGTCTGCGAACTCACGGGAGTCTCGCAACAGAAGGCGCGGGCCGGATTGGAGGCGGCGGGCTGGGTGGTGAAAAAAGCCTGTCGGGTTAGCCTTGCGAGCAGCGCGCAACGAGATGACTGACTGCTGCATGTGTGTCCGCTCCGCAGTGTGAGTTTTCCAGAGCAGCGCATGCTTCAAGCAAAATCATTTGCCCAAGTGGTGAATCTCAGGAAGGTCGTCCACCGCATTCAGTCAAAATGGAGAACTTGGAGGAAAATCACAACCGGCTGCCGCCCATTGATCGCAACCGCGAACTGTTGAAAACAGCGCGGACGGAGGTTTACAAATCGGTTGGCGGAACGGACTCGAGCGTCTCCATCTGGGAACCGGAGCCAGGCAAGGCACCGCCGTATCCGCGCTCGGTCATCGCGTTTTTCTTTAGCAGCGGCTGGGACAACGGTCAGCTCGGCCAGTTCGCGCCGCACTGTGTTTATTTCGCATCGCGCGGCATGTCGGCGATGGTCTTTGATTACCGTGTTTCCGCGCGGCACAATACCTCGCCTGTGGAATCGATGGCGGATGCGCGCTCGGCGGTGCGCTGGCTGCGGTTGAACGCGGCCATGCTGGGCATCAATCCCGGCAAGGTGGTCGGCGCGGGCGGCTCCGGCGGCGCGCATATCATTGCGTCGGCGGCGATGCTTGAAGGCTTTGACGAGCCGGGCGAGGATAAGTCCGTTTCCTGCGTGCCGAATGCCCTGGTGTTGTTCAATCCCGTGCTCGATACCTCTAAGAGTGGCTTCGGGTTTGACAAATTTCCCACGCCCGACCTGGCGAAAAAAGCGAATCTGGTATCAGCAATTCGCAAGGGTCTGCCGCCCATGCTGGTGTTTCATGGCACGGCGGATCGCGTGGTGCCGCCAGCCACGTCCGACGCTTTTGTCCGCAAGATGAAGCGGAAGAAAAATATTGCAGAGATTGTGACTTACGAAGGACAGGGGCATGGCTTCTTTAATCTCAATGTCTCGTTCGATCTCTATCAGGGCACGCTGACCGCGACGGATGATTTTCTGGTGTCGCAGGGATTTCTCGAAGCCGACCCCGAGGCGCGTCTCGCAGGAATTTAATTGTCATGCCCGGCTCTCGTGCGGCGTTTAGATTAAGAACCCGTTCCTCTTTTTAATATCATCATGATCAAATTCCGCATCTGTCGTGCCTTGCCCTTGCTGGCCGGGCTTTTCTTTTTTTCCAAACCACTGCACAGTGAAGACTGGCCGCAACAGAAGAGCGACCTCAAGCCCGAAGCGCAGGCGGTGTTCGGCGCGCTGGAGAACGGGTTGCGCTATGTCATCCTGCCCAATAAATTCCCCATGCCCGGTCGCGCCAGCATGAGACTCTACATGAACACCGGATCGCTCATGGAGGAGGACGATCAGCAAGGGATGGCCCACTTCCTGGAGCATATGGCCTTCAACGGCTCCAAAAATTTCCTCGCAGGCACCATGGTGGAAAAATTCCAGCGCCTCGGCATGGGATTCGGCGCGGATACCAATGCGCACACTTCATTCAAGGAGACCGTTTACAAGCTGGAGCTGCCGCGCGTGGATGAAAAAATGCTCAGCGAAGGTTTCCAGCTCTTCCGCGATGATCTCGATGGCATGTTGCTGGAATCAAAGGAAATCGACCGCGAGCGCGGCGTCATCCTCAGTGAAAAGCTGGCCCGCGATTCCGTGGAGATGCGCATCATGGAAGATGAGTATCACTATCTGATGCCCGATGCGCTGATTGGCAACCGCTTCCCCATCGGCACCGAGAAGACGATCAAAGACATGACCCGCGCGCGTTTCGCGGATTATTATGAAAAGTGGTATACGCCGAAACGCGCCATCGTGGTGCTGGTCGGTGATGTGGACACCAAGCTGGCCGAGGTATTGATCAAAAAACATTTCAGTGACGCCAAGGCCCGTCGGGGCGAGTCGCCAGAACCGAATCTCGGAAAGCTGACCAGCGGTCGCGGCCTCATCGCGCGATTGAAGACGGAAATGGAAGCGCCCGCGACCGAGATTTCCATCGAGTCGGTTTCGCCCGCCAGCACGGAGCCGGACAGCGCCGCGAAACGTCGCGCAAAGATGATCCGCCTGCTCGCGGATGCCATGCTGAACCAGCGGTTTTCCGAACTCGCGCAAAAGGCCGGATCTCCTTTCATGGAGGCTGAGAGCCACAACTTTGAAATGCTCAAGTTCATGCAGGGCAACGGAGTCAGCATCAAGTGCAAGCCGGAGCAATGGAAGGCCTCCCTGGCCGTCGCGGAACAGGAGTTGCGCCGCGCGCTGGAGCACGGATTCACCGCCGCGGAGTTTGACGAGGCCAGGGCGACCATTCTCAAAATGAGCCGTCTGCGGGCCGAGCAAAAAGACACGCGCAAGAACGCCGACCTCGCGAACAGTTTTGTCACTGCACTCGCGGATGATCGCGTGTTCACCGATGCGGTGGATGACTTCAAACGCGTGCAGGCGGAACTCACCGCGATCACGGCGGAAGATTCGCTGGCCGCGCTGCGCAAAAGCTGGGACACGAAGGACATCGTTCTCTACATTGGCGGCAATCTCAAACTGGACAACGCCAGCGCCACCATCCTCGCGGCCTACGAGGAAAGCCGCAAACAGCCCGTGGCCGCGCCCCAGCAGAAGCAGAAGGCGGAGTTTGCCTACACGGAATTTGGCGCAGAAGGCAAGTTGGCGAAACGCGAGGAAGTGAAAGACCTCGACATCACCAAGGCGGTCTTTGAAAACGGCGTGCGCGTGAACTTGAAGAAAACTGACTTCGAGAAAAACGGCGTGCGCATTCTCGTCAGCTTTGGCGGCGGCAAACTTTCCGCACCCGCCGACAAACCGGGCCTTATTCCCTACGCGCAAAGCGTGTTCGAGGCGGGCGGACTGGAGAAACACAGCGTGGATGATTTGCGGCGCATCTTCGCCAGCAAAACAGTGGGCACGGATTTCGCCGTGGGCGATGATTCCTTCATTTTGTCCGGAAAGACCACGCCCGGTGATTTGATGGATGAGCTCAGGCTGCTCTGCGCTTTCATGGTCGCTCCGGGTTATCGCGATTCCGCCGACCAACAGTTCAAGAAAAATCTGGAGGCCATCTACACCGAGCTCCAGCACACCGCCGAGGGCATGATGCAGAACGAAGTCGTGGGCTTCATTCACGGTGGTGACGGGCGCTTCCGGTTCCCCAAACGTGAGATCATGGAACAACGCAGCCAGGCGGAATTGAAAGCGTGGCTGACTCCGGCCTTGCGCGGAGAATATTTGGAAATCGCCGTGGTGGGGGACATTGATGTGGACAAAACTTTGTCACTGCTCGGAGCGACCTTTGGAGCCTTGCCGAAACGGGCCGGCAAAAAACCTGATTACGCCAAGGAACGCACGGTGAAGTTCCCGGCTGAGGCCAAGGAAAAGGACTTCGATTTCTCCAGCGAGATTCAGCGCGCTTATGCTTTCGCCTACTGGCCTACCTCGGACATGAGCGACATCCAGCGCACACGGCGGCTCATGTTGCTCGGCCAGATACTCGACGACCGCCTGCGCTTGAAGATCAGGCAGGAACTGGGCGAGACTTACAGCCCGGTCAGTTATCATGTGCCCAGTGATACTTACACGGGTTACGGTTACATGACCGCGATGGCCACACTCAAGCCGGATCAGGTCGCCAAGGTCAAGCCCATGTTCGCCGCGATCGGGCAGGGGATGATTGACGGTGGAATCACCGAAGACGAATTCCAACGGGCGCGTGAACCCATGCTCCAGCAGATGGCCCAGATGCGACGCGACAACGGCTATTGGATCAAGAGTGTCCTGCGCAACTGTCAGGAACATCCCGAGCGGCTCGACTGGGCGCGCTCCATGATTGCCGACATCCAAGGCATCACCAAAGAAGACATGGTGCAGATGGCCAAAAAATATCTCACCGCAGCGCGCTGTCTCACGGTGGGATTGATCCCGCATCCGAACAAGTAAGTGGCAGAAGTCTCCGGCCTGCGTGTTGCACGGGCTTCAGTCCGCCTTCATCAGCGTCTGGTGCGGGCAAAAGATATTGCAGGCAGATGAAAACTGAAAACTCAAATTGGAAGCAAGCGACAAGAACAGAATGCAGTCTTTTAGCCTCACGGCTTCCACTTGGAAATTTTCCGAAAAAATCAGCATTTCTGACTTGCGGGCGAAAAGAAGAGTGGTAGGAATATCGGCTCCCCGCTTCACCATCCAGAGCGGGATTCATTTTTTCTTCAACCATCCTCCATGCGAGTCCGCTCCTCTGTTAAACGTTTGTGCGAAACCTGCCGCGTCGTCCGCCGCAAGGGAGTCGTGCGCATTGTCTGCAAAAATCCACGCCACAAACAGCGTCAGGGTTAACCGTTATTTTTTAATCACTCTATCATGGCCCGACTACTTGGTGTTGAAATCCCGAACGAGAAGCGCATTGAAGCTTCACTACCTTACATTTACGGCATCGGCCCGTCCTTGACGCGGAAGATCCTTGCGGAGACCGGGATTGATCCCAACATCCGCGCCGGAGAATTGACCGACGAGCAGCTGGCGCAAATCAGCCATATCGTGGCCGAGAAAAAAATCATTGTGGAAGGCGACCTTCGTCGTGAGCTTCAGGCCCACCTCAAGCGTCTGATGAGCATCAACTGCTATCGCGCCTCCCGTCACCGCCGTGGCCTGCCCGTGCGCGGCCAGCGCACCAAGACCAACGCCCGCACCCGCAAGGGCAAGCGCAAGACCGTCGGCGTGCAGCGCAATCCTGATGCCAAGGCTGGCAAGGTATAATCCGGCTGCATCTCCAATACTGTTTATTACTGAATATGGCCGAAGATACCGTCATCCCCGCACCGGCACCTGCCGAATCCGCCCCGCCCGCAGCTCCTGTTGCGCCCGTCGCACCGACTACACCAGCCGCCGCTCCCCTTGGTGAAAAAACCGGAGGAGACAAAGCCGTTTCTGCCAGTGTCTGGCTCAGCATCGGCGGTGAAGGCGCTGAAGCCCCCAAGCTGGTCAAAGCCAAGGGTTCCAAGAACATCAACAGCGGCATCGTTCATGTCGTCGCCACTTTCAACAACACCCTCGTCTCCGTCACGGACAAATCCGGCAACCTCATTGGCTGGTCCAGTGCCGGCAAAATGGGCTTCAAAGGTTCCCGCAAAGGCACCGCCTACGCTGCCCAGGTCGTTTCCCAGGATGCCTGCCGTCAGGCCATGACCCACGGATTGAAGGAAGCTGAAGTTCGTCTCAAAGGCCCCGGCTCAGGCCGTGAATCCGCCGTCCGCGCCGTTCAGGCCCTCGGCATCGACATCCTCGTCATCAAAGACGTGACCCCCGTGCCGCACAACGGTTGCCGTCCACCCAAGGCCCGCCGCGTCTAAAATCCTCTCTCCTTCATTCTACATTCTGTATTCTTCCTGACTCATGGCACGTTACACCGGTCCCCGCGAAAAAATCGCCCGACGCTTCGGCGTGGCTCTCTTCGGCCCCTCCAAAGCTCTGGAAACCCGCAACTTCCCACCCGGCCAGCACGGACCGCGCAACACGCGCCGCAAGCTCTCCGACTACGGCACCGCCCTCGCGGAAAAACAAAAGCTGCGCTACACATACGGACTGATGGAAAAACAGTTCCGTCGTTTCTTCGCGGAAGCTGTCCGTCGCAAAGGCGTCACCGGCACCATTCTGCTCCAGATGCTCGAACTGCGCCTCGACAACGTCGTCTATCGCATGGGCTTCACCAACACCCGTTTCGCCTCCCGCCAAATGGTCGGTCACGGTCACGTTTCCGTGAACGGCAAACGCGTCAACATTTCCAGCTTCCAATGCAAACCCGGCGATGTCGTTGCCGTAAGGGCGGCCGTCCGCTCCCAGCAGTTGGCCAACCGCTTCCTCGATCTCACCCAGGGTGTGGTCGTGCCCGACTGGATGACCGTGGATCGCGACCAGATCACCGGCACCGTCAATCGCGCTCCCGAGCGTGAAGAAATCGAAGTCTTCGTGAACGAACAGCTCGTCGTTGAGTTGTATTCCCGCTGATTTTTGACTGGGACCGAATCTTTCAAAAAGAGGCGCGAGATTCGCGTCTTTTTTTGTGCTCGGACGGAGTGGGAGGTCAGAGGTCAGAGGTCGGAGAAAAGAGGAGCGCGGTCACTCTTGACCACACCGTTGAAAAAATGGATAAACGGAAGGTTGAATTTGGAGTATAGAATCTGAAAACTGAGGGCCGAGAACGAATTTCCATTCTTCCATCTTCTGCGAGCATGGTTATTTGCCGCCGAGCGGCTTTTGTCATATTATCCCAGCACAGTTATGATCTCCGACGATTATCATCTTTTCCGGGCTGATCCTCACAGTCGCTGGCAACGCATTGCCGACGCCCTAGAACGCAATCCGGAAGCTTGGGCGTGGGCCTTGTCGAACATTGAGCACTGGCTGGCGCGCACCCTGTTACTCAGCGTCCCCAAGGTCATCGCGTGGGCCTTGTCGAACATTGAGCGCTGGCTGGCGCAGCGCGCACTGCATCCCGCTCCCTTGCTTGCCTGGCGATGTATGCTTGGTGAGGCCATGCGGGATGATGCCGGTCGCCGCGCATTTCTCACCGCGCTTCGCACTCCCGTTGTGGACGCAGAGCAGGATCAACTACGCTCTGGTTCACCATTCGTAGGCGGCCCATTCCGCAGCGGCACCGCAGCCCCGCTTTTTGCATGAACCTATCTTCCCTTCAGCATCTGGTGCGCTCCGTGGGCTCATTTGTGGATGCCCGTGAGGTGATTGTGCTTGGTTCCGCCTCTTTGCTCGCGTTCTTCCCGGAACTTGGCGATGAAAAGGAACCGCTGGCGGCCACCTATGATGCGGACATTTGCCCAGCGTCTGGGCATCGTGATGGGGATGGTCGGCACCTTTGTCTTACTGGCATTCCTTGTGATCTGGCTGGCAACACCGACGGTTGCCGGGTGTTGAGATCATTAATGAGGCCTCGTGTATTTAGATGACAAGGAGACGGCACACTCTTGTGCTGTTCCATTACGGGACAAGAGTGTCCCGTCTCCTGAAAGTAGAAGGGCTGTCCCAGCCCTTGCCCTCTTTCAAATGCTCGTGGTATCACCTCCGTTCTCTCCAGTTCAAGCTCATCTCCGCACACCGTTGACCACCGCTTATTTGTCCGGTATCATCGCAGTATCATGACCAAGGTCGCCATCCAGATTCCCGACGAACTCAACCAGTTTGTGGAAAGCTCGGTTCAGTCCGGTGCTTAACAAGATGCCGATGAATTTTTTCGCAAGCGTGCTCTACAATTTGAAGGAGCAGTCGGACATGGAGCTGACTGAGGAGGAACAGCAGAAGCTCGCTGCACTGCGAGGCGACATCCAGCACGCCGCCGATCAGCTCGACCGCGGCGAAGGAGTTGGAGATTTCAACTACGACGCTTTTCTGGCCGAGCGGCATCGGGTTCACGCCTTCAGACAACCGGTCTCTCACCGAGATTTGGGATTATGTGGCGCAGGACAGTCTGTTCCAGGCGGATCGTCTTATTGACCGGTTTCGCCTCAAACTGGAATACCTCGCGCGGCACAATTCGCTGGGCCGACCCCGGCCCGAACTTGCCGGGGATTGCCGAAGCGTCCCTCTGGGCAAATACTGCATTTACTACCGGCTGTTTTCTGATGGCATCGAACTGCTACGTTTGATTCACTCCTCGCGGGATATACGACAGATCAAATTTTCCAAATAGAAAAATCGCTTTCCCAGCCCTTGCCCTCTGGAAAGAAAGGCTTGAGACAGCCTTCTATTGAGCTTCGCGTTTTGGATGACAAGGAGATGGCACACTCCTGTGCCGTTCCACCACGGGACAAGAGTGTCCCGTCTCCTTGGGTGGCGCGTCATCGTATGGCGTTAGAGCGGTTTAGAAAATAGTGCGGGCGTTCCTATGGGGTTATTTTTCCGTTGCGCGAGATGCTTTGGAGCACACGCGCCCTCGCGTGCTGTCCTTTGCGCCTCCGCGAAGGGCTTGACGCAGTCCCAAGAGCCTGCTTCCTCAGGAGACTTCGCAGGAAGTCCGCGAAGGCGCAGACTGCGGCACGCGGGGGCGCGTGCGCTCCAAAAAATCCTGCGCGCGCGACAAACGGCCACGTAATTATTTATAACGCCCTAGTGTAGTGAGCGCTTATTGGTGTAACAATGGAGTTTTTGGCGGGCTCGGGTGACTTTGGCCAGGATGTCGGTGGCTTTGGCGGTCCACACCAAGGGGCTGGGAGCATG
>JAYVOH010000227.1:0-3538 GCA_043758025.1 Verrucomicrobiota bacterium | reverse complement strand
CTTGCGCAACTTCGCGCACTACCGCTCACGCATCCTCTTCTTTCTCGGTTCACTCAACCTCGCACCCGCTCTCAGCCACTAACTTTGGCCATGAGCCTTTTTTTGTGCAGCAAAGAGAGGTGGTTGCGATTTCGAAAAATTCGGGATAAGTCGCGCTTATGATTTCAGTCATTGTCATTCTTGAAGTTGAGCCTGCCAGTCTGGACAGGTTTCTCGATGTCGTAAGCGAGCAGTCTGCGGCATCGCTCATGGAGCCAGGCTGCCGTCGTTTCGAGGTAAGCCGCAAATTGGGTGAGGAAAATGTATTTACTCTCTCGGAGCTTTATTCAGATCAGGCAGCCCTTGATGCGCATTATGCGAGCGCTCATTTCGCACTCTGGCGTGAGCGCATCAAAGACATTCCCATGACAAAGAATGCTGTGCGTGGAGAGGTGATTGCGGGCTGACCTCAGCGAATTCAGCGCACAGGGATGGCCCGCTGGATGATGTTGGGATGGTAGATTTCCGCCTCTTTCATATGAAGCCATGCGGAAAAAAAGATGATGGCGATCCCGCCGCCGATGATGGCGTAGTCTGAGAATTGCGCGATTTTTCCACCGGAAATGAGCGAGAGCAAAGCAACAATGGCGAGTGAGTAATAAACCCAGGTTGTGTCCAAGCGGCGCTGCTGTTGCTCCTTGATAAGCATCGAATCAGAAGGCCGGCTGCTTAACTCGCGTGTCATGGCCTTCTTGCGGAGGCTGACATAGGGATTGACGCTGATGCTGCAAACGGCGATGACGATCAGTGCTGCGGCGCGGCATTTGGACTGGCCCATATAATGACCCACGGCGAAAAAGATTACGCCAAAGAGCAGGCCGTAAAGAAGCAGCGGTTCGATCAAGAGCGATGCGAATTGCGCATCGTGCATCCGGGAGAAAAGTTTCTCAAGGTTGGAGAGCATGGGGTGTAGCCATTGAAATGATGAATGGTTCCGATGGAAAGAAAAAAATGCGACGAATGTTTAATCAAAAAGTTCTTTCTGCATGCTCGTGGGAACTGGCAGACCCAGTTTTTTATAGGCGCCGGGCATGGCGACACGACCACGTGACGTGCGTTTCAAGTATCCCTGCATCACCAGATAAGGTTCATGCATATCCTCCAGCGTGCTGGCATCTTCGTGGACGGCAACAGCGATCGAGTTCAGCCCCACCGGGCCGCCGTCAAACTTGTGGATGATGGCGTCAAGGATGCGCTGGTCCATTTCGTCGAGACCATCCTTGTCGATTTCCAGCATGGTGAGCGCGGCGTCAGCCACCGGCTCGGTGACGGAATTTTGCGCGCGCACCTGCGCGAAGTCCCGCACCCAACGGAGCAGATGGTTCGCGATACGCGGGGTGCCGCGGGAACGGCGGGCTATTTCTTGCGCTCCCGCAGGCTCAATCTCCACCTTCAGCAGGTTCGCGGATCTCAACAGAATGGAGCGCAACTCGTCCACCGTGTAGTAATCAAGGCGGTTGGGAATGCCAAAGCGCGAACGCATGGGGCTGGTGAGCATCCCCGCGCGGGTGGTGGCACCCACCAGAGTGAAGGGCGGCAGGTCAATGCGAACGCTGCGCGCTTTGGGGCCTTGGTCGATGATGATGTCGAGGCGGAAATCTTCCATGGCGGGATAGAGATACTCTTCAATGCTCGGATGCAGCCGGTGAATCTCATCAATGAAGAGGATGTCGCGTTCCTGCAAATTCGTGAGGATGCCAGCAAGGTCGCCGGCGCGCTCGATCTGCGGGCCGCTGGTCGCGTTCATGCGGGAACCAATGGAAGTGGCTAGAATGTGCGCCAGTGTCGTTTTGCCCAGGCCGGGCGGGCCGCAGAGAAGGATGTGGTCGAGCGTGTCGCCGCGCTGCCTCGCCGCCTCCACCATGAGCATGAGGCGATCCTTGACCTTTTCCTGGCCGGTAAATTCGGCGAATTCAGGCGGTCGGAGCGCTACGTCGTAGGGCGACTCCGGGGCATTAGCGGTTTGGTCGTAGTAGCTGTTGTTCAAGTTAGTGGGTGCAAAAATGATCCGCGAATCAGGTAAATGGCACGCTGTGTGCGCTTGCAACTGTGAAAATGCGGCTTCTCAGCGTCCTGACAAGTTAGTCTTTCTTAATTATTTTGCTTTGCCATCTCTTCCCTTTTCCTGTATTGCAGCTTGACGATACCTCCCTTGTTCGACGATATAGCACATTCTCAACTCCCACGACAACCAACTCTCCCTTATGATCTTGCGACCGTTTACCCATTGGCTGATGTCTGCCACCCTTGGCACCGTATTATGTGTGCATAGTGTCAGTCTTGCCGCCCCCGTCGATCTTCCCGAGTCTGCGCTTCCCGCAAAAAGGATCGTCAAGCAAGTCCAAATCATCATGGCTGGAGGTGCCTCAGTCGCCGAAAACCGTATCCGGGCCAACATGGCGACACGCGAAGGCGGACCGTTTTCTGAGGAGATGGTGGAGCGCGATATTAAGAATCTCTACGCAACTGGCCTGGTCGAAAACGTGGAAATGAGCACGCAGGAAATTACTGGCGGCATCAAAGTCATCGTCAAGGTTTCGGGCCGTGGCATCATTGGCGAGGTAACTTTTGCGGGCAATTCTGTGGTGGACTCCGGCAAACTTAAAGAAGCCGTTGAATTGAAGGTGGGTGAGTCAGTGGAGGAATCCAAGCTCTTCGCCGGACAAAACAAGATTCGCGAGCTGTATGCGAAAAAGGGCTTTGCCGACGTCAGCGTTTCCTACAAGTCCCAGCCTATCAATGAGAAGCAGGGCTTTATCCGGGTTGTTTACGCCATCTCCGAGGGGCAGAAGGGCATCATCAATGCCATCAAGTTTGAGGGGCTGACCGCCATGAAGGAATCCAGCCTCAGCGACAAAATGAAGCTCAAGAAAAAGCAGTTTTACAATGTTTGGGGCAAGACTGGCAAACTCGACAATGACATCATGCAGGAAGACATCCGCACGATTGAACGCGCCATCCAGGACAAGGGTTATGTCTACGCCAAGGTGCTGCAAGTCCGTCGCGAACCGGTCAAGGGTGAACGCATCAACCTGGTGTTCGTGATTGATCAGGGACGCCGTTTCAGC
Organism: Verrucomicrobiota bacterium; assembly: GCA_043758025.1. Classification (GTDB taxonomy): domain Bacteria; phylum Verrucomicrobiota; class Verrucomicrobiia; order Verrucomicrobiales; family Verrucomicrobiaceae; genus VFKE01. The sequence goes on along the minus strand of JAYVOH010000227.1, from coordinate 431 downwards.
ATTTCTGATGTTTCCCTTGAAGGCAACAAAGTCTTCACCAAAGACGAGATGGCTCCCGCGCTTCGTTCTGCAGCGGGCCGCGCCTATTCCGCCACCGGCATTTCGGATGACGAGAAAATGATCGCCGACTATTATGGATCCCGTGGTTACGCCGATGCTCATGTGGAGACGAGTGTCGTTCAGGCGGGTGGTGGCAGTGTTAAAGTGATCTATCGTGTGTCCGAAGGTGAAAAGTCATTCGTCCGCAAGATCAACATCTCGGGCAACGAAAAAACCCAGGATCGCGTGATCCGTCGCGAAGTTGCAGTGTCCCCCGGTGATGAATACAATACCGTCCGCATTGAGAAATCACGCAGCCGCTTGCAGCAGATGGGTTACTTCAGCCAGGTTGACATCCGGCCCAACGGCACCGGAACTCCCGGTTACAAGGA
>JAYVOH010000226.1:0-25454 GCA_043758025.1 Verrucomicrobiota bacterium | reverse complement strand
AGGCTTGAGGAGCCTGTGTGTAGACCAGGCATTCGGCCCGGGCACATTTTCCGGGAACCGGCCAGAATGGCCGGACAACACACAGGTTGAAAACCTGTGCCACACTCGACAACGATTGGCTCTTCACTGCTAAGTTTACAGAGATGCATAAGGTCAGAAACCGCGATAGGAAAGAAATGAGCATCTGACGCCGTAGCTTTTCCTAATCTTCCAAAGTTTCATTTATGACATCCATCTCCTCCCGCCGTCGTTTCCTTCAGCAAGGTGCCGCGGCGTTCCTCGGCGCACCGTTTTTCACGAGTGGGATGCGCGCAGCATCGCCGAACGGTAAACTCCGTCATGCGGCCTTCGGTGCCAATGGCCAGTCGTGGAGTGACATCGAATCTTTCTCCAATCATCCGATGTGGGAGATGGTCGCGGTGTGCGATGTGGACACGCGAAACTTCGCGCAGGTGAAGCAGAAGTTTCCTCAGGTGAAATGCTATCAGGACTGGCGCGAGCTGTTGGAGAAAGAATCTGGCAACCTCGACAGCGTGAATGTCTCGACCCCGGATCACATGCACGCTTCCATCGGACTCGCGGCCATTGGGAAGGGATTGAATGTCTATGGACAAAAACCTCTGGCGCAAAATCTGGCCGAGTGTCGTGCGATGACACTGCGGGCGCGGGAGAAGGGCGTAACGACCCAGATGGGCATCCAGGTTTCATCGGATTTCACGGAACGCTTCGCCGTCGAGTTCATCCATCAGGGGGCGATCGGGAAGGTTAAGGAAGTGCATTCATTCTCCAACAAGAAATGGGGGGATCCTGAGCCAGTGCCATCGCAGAGCGATTCAATTCCTGAGGGGTTCAACTGGGAAAAATGGCTCGGCGTTTCCGCTGAGCGTTCATTTATCGGCGGAGAATATTATCACCCCGGCAACTGGCGCAAGCGGCGCGATTTCGGCACCGGCACCTTGGGTGACATGGGCTGCCACATGTTCAGCGGATGGTATCGCGCGCTGGCATTGACGTCTCCAATATCTGTGAGTTCACGCGGTCCCGCGCCGGGCAAGGACAACTGGGCCATCAATGGAAAAGTGGAATACATTTTCCCTGGCACTCAATACACCGAGGGCAAGGAAGTGAAAGTCACCTGGTATGACGGCGATCAGCTTCCGCCGAAGGAGGTGCAGGACGCAATCGAAGGCAAGTGGCCGGGTCAAGGCAGCGTTTATATCGGCACTGAAGGCGTGCTGTTGCATCAGCATGGCAGCACACCGACGCTGCATCCCCATTCGAAATTTGCCAGGCAAGCCTATCCGAAACTGGAAAAACGTGACCACTGGCTGGAGTTCATCGACTGCTGTTTGAAAAAGGACAAGAAACCAAGTGCGAACTGGGATTATTCAGGCCCGCTCACGGAAACCGTTCTGCTCGGCTGCCTGACCTCCGTTTTCCCGAATCAGACGCTTGAATGGAACGCTGCGAAGCTCAGCTTCAATAATTCCACCGAAGCCACCGCGCTGGTTCATCGCAGTTATCGCAAAGGCTGGGAAATTGCGGGATTGTAAGCTGCTTTTGTCGTCTGCGCTTTAGAGCATTTTAAGTTTAGCTGTAGCCAACACTGTTCTGTCCCGTCGCGTAGTGACGGCGTATGATAGCCGTGGGTTTTAACCCACGGGAAACGCCGCATGTCCCCCTTGTCGCGTAGCGACAACGGAACCCTCGGACTGAATGCCAAGCGCGCGGTTCGGTTCCGCCGTCGCTACGCGACGAATACTCACGCACTGCCGATGACCGTGGGTTGAAACCCACGGCTACCATCCATTGTCGCTCTGCGACAACAGACGCGTTGGACAAGGCAGAGTAATGAAGATGTCCATCCTCTACTGTCGGCTACAATATTATTAAAATGCTCTGGCGCGTGCATCCAATTCGCAATACGCGCTAAGGCGCGGAGACAAACAATGACCAACCGCTACTCCTCGCTTCCGGGTTTCCGTCCGCGTTGATGACCTTGTTTTTCAATGTTCATCAGCGTGTCTGAAACGTCGTCCACCTGTTCCCACACCTGATTGGAAACGAAGATCGGCGCATTCTGGGCCACGGCCAGTGCGATGCTGTCGCTGGGCCGCGCATCGAGTTCCACCACCTTGCGTTGATGCAGTTCGTTCTCAGCGCTTATGATGAGGCGCGCATGGTAAACGCCGTTTTCCATGTGATTGATGACCACGCGATCCACCTTGGCTCCAAAGGCCTGCAACACATGGCCGAGCAGGTCGTGGGTGAGCGGGCGGTCCTTGGCCATGCCGCGCATGGACATGGCGATGGCCGTGCCCACCGGCTCGTCCACATAGATCACGAAAGTCTTGGTGTCGTTGCCGAGAAACACGGCAAATGATCCGTCCAGCGGAACCACTGCCCGGAGCTTTGTTTCCACCACATCTTTATTCATAAATGCAGTGTATCATGCGGCAATGGCATCCTGCAAGGAACATGCTTCATCATGTTGCGTCGCGATGGCCGCGAGACACTGAGATATATTTGGCGGCGAGCGCGATGTTTTGCTGCTGCTCTTCCGCAGACAATGCCCGCACCACTCTCGCGGGTGCGCCCATCACCAGCGAGCCGTCCGGCACCTGCATTCCTTTCGTGACCAAAGACCCTGCTCCGATGATGCAGCCGCGTCCTATGACGGCGCCGTCCATGACGATGGCCCCCATGCCGACCAGCGTTCCATCGCCGATCTCGCACGCATGGATGATTGCGCGATGCCCCACGCTCACATCCGCACCGATGACGGCGGGAAAATCATCAGAGACATGGATGACGGTCCCGTCCTGAATATTGGAGCGCGGGCCGATGATGATGCGGTTGATGTCACCGCGCACGACGCATTGATACCACACGCTGGAATTCTCCCCGAGAGTCACCGCGCCGATGACCGTCGCACCAGGCGCAATATAGGATGTGGGATGAATATTTGGAATTTCGGCCGAGAGCAAAAATTGTTTCATTCGTCAATTTTTTTTAATTGGTCAGGAGGAAACTTAATCAGTTGACGCTTTCAACGCCCTATCACTTACTTCAAGAAACCTCGCAGATACAACGCTGGAAATCTCAACTCAACATCATCAACCTATCATGAACAAAGCAGAACTCATCGAAGCAGTGCAGAAAACTCTCGGAGGCGAAACCTCCAAACGCGCAGCCGGCGACGCCGTCGAAGCCGTGATCCACGCCATCGCCAAGGGCGTTGCAAAAAAAGGACCGGTGCAGCTCATCGGTTTCGGAACCTTCAAGGTCGTCCATCGTAAAGCACGCACTGGCCGCAACCCGAAGACCGGCGAATCCATGAAGATCAAGGCCTCGAAGTCCGTGCGCTTCGTTTGCTCCTCCGCCCTGAAGAAGAGTCTCTAACTCCCGGCTCTTCCCAGGCTGGAGAATCACCAGTCACTTCAGACCGTCACCTGGAAACAGGTGGCGGTTTTTTTGTCCGCTTATCAACTGCCCGCCGCCTTCAGAATACCCGCCGCCTTGTGACGCGTCTCCTCGTATTCCAGTTCCGGCACGGAGTCAGCCACGATGCCCGCGCCGGTGTGAAAGCGCACGGAATTTCCGTTTTTCCATGCGGTGCGAATGGCGATGCTGAACTGGCTTTCGCCATGGAATCCAAACCAGCCAATCGCGCCGGTATAGATGTCGCGCGGATGCGGCTCCAGCTCCTGGATGATTTCCAAGGCCCGTTTCTTGGGCGCGCCGCTGATAGAACCGCCGGGAAAGCAGGCGATGAAGGCGGCGAGATGATCCACATCTTTTCTCAAGGTTCCCTCCACAGTGGAAACCAGATGATGCACCTGCGCGTGTTGCTCCAGCCGGAGCAAATCCCTGACTTGGACGCTGCCGAACTCGCAAACTTGTCCGAGATCATTTCGCTCCAAATCCGTGATCATCACCAGTTCCGCGCGCTCTTTCTCCGAGCCTGCCAGTTCCGCGGATAAGCGCCGGTCGCTCTCGCCATCCGAACCGCGGGGTCGCGTGCCCTTGATGGGGCGCGAGACAATCTTGCGCCCGTTAATTTTTAAAAAGCATTCGGGCGAGGCGCTGAAAATCTGCGTGCCGCCGAGATCGAGATAAGCCGCGTGTGGCGCAGGGGAGGCGCAGCGCAGACGTTCGTAGAAATTAAACGGCTCCAAGTCGCGCGGCCATTCCGCGATCCACGGATACGACAGGTTCACCTGATAAATGTCCCCGGCGGCGATGTATTCCTTGGCGCGTCGCGTGATGCGGACAAATTCCGCCTCGCTCATCAGTGGTGTGAATTGAATCTGCTCCCCACCGTGGGGAGGGCTGCCTGCCTTCCCTTTTCCGTCAAAAACCGTGCACTGTGGATACACCCCGAACAAAAATTTTCCATCAAAGCTGACGTGACCAAATAATCCGCCGGGCTGATCTTGGCAGTTTTTGTGTAACACTTCACGCAGCTTTCCAGCATCGCTCCAGATGCAACCTTCGATAATTTCCACTGGTTCCGACGCAATGACGGAACGCCCGTCTTGATCCGGCACGGCGCTGTCCAGAAAGACCAGACCCGGTCGTTTCGCCAGAGCGCGCGCCATCTCCACCGCAGTAGCTTGCGGCTGCCGGGCGGCGTTGGGTTGTTTCATCAAGTCGGACATGAAGCTGGGCAAGAGTGCGGCGCGCAGTCCCGCAAGCAAGCGCAATTGCCCTCGCGCTTTGACAATTTGCCGTCGCGCAGCATGTTGCCTTCCCCCGGAGTGAACCCGCCGGGCCAGCATTTTGAAACGAGTCCTATTTGTCTGCACCGGCAACACTTGCCGCAGCCCGATGGCGGAGGCGATCTTCCGCGATCTGGTTCGCGGGCGCGCAGACTATGAAGTGCTTTCCGCCGGCACCGGTGCCTACCCTGGCGACGCCGCCAGCCGTCACACGGCTGACATTCTCACGGAGATGGGCGTGGACGCCTCGCGCCACCGCAGCCGTCCGCTCACGAAGGATTTGCTGGATGCCGCCACACATGTTTTTGCCCTTTCACTCGGGCATCTGAAATCTATCGAGAAAATGTTTCCGACGGCCTCGGACAAGACGTATCTCATCAGTGAGTTCACACCCGACGATGCCTGGCGCAACCAGGATGTGAGCGACCCCTTTGGAGCCGGGCGCGAGGCTTATGAAGAGGTGCAAGAAACTTTGCAAAAACTTCTTCCGAGCGTGTTCGCTTACATTGAACAGACCTTCGACAAAACCCCCGACACCCATTCTATGCACTCCCAAGCCAGCCCCACCGACCCTGCCGCCACCACCACCGTTAAACGCATCGCGCTGGGCGCCGATCATGGCGGCTACGAATTGAAGAACGCACTGGTGGCTTATCTCCAGCAGAAGGGCCATGAAGTTCTCGATCTCGGCACGAACTCGAAAGACTCCGTTGATTATCCCGACTACGCGGACGCCGTGGCAGAGAAAGTTCTCACCGGCGGGGCGGACGCGGGCATCCTTTGCTGCACCAGCGGCATTGGCGTTTGCATGGCTGCCAACCGGCATGCGGGCATTCAGGCGGCGCTGGTGACCGATGCTGCGGAAGCTGCCCAGACTCGCGAACACAACAACGCGAATGTGCTCTGTCTCAGCGGCAGTAAGACTTCTGCGGCAGACGCGCAGAAGATCGTGGATGCTTTGCTTGCCACGCCATTCGCGGGCGGACGTCACGCGCGCCGCGTGGGCAAGATGAACACGCTGCACGATATCGCCGCCGACATCGTGCGCCCCAGTGACTCCGCCATTGCGGAAATCATTCTCGAAGAAGAAGCGCGCCAGCAGAACAACATCGAACTCATCGCCAGCGAGAACTTCACCAGCCGCGCGGTCATGGCCGCACAGGGTTCATGCCTGACTAACAAATACGCCGAAGGCTATCCTGGGAAGCGTTGGTATGGCGGATGCGAAGTCGTGGACAAGGCTGAACAACTGGCCATTGATCGCGCGTGTCAGTTGTTCGGCGCAAGGTTCGCGAACGTGCAGCCGCACTCCGGCTCGCAGGCGAATGCGGCGGTTTATTTCAGCGTGCTGCAACCCGGCGACAAGGTGCTGGGCATGAACCTCGCCCACGGCGGTCACCTGACGCACGGCAATCCCGCGAATTTCTCGGGTCGCCTCTACAAGTTCTGCCAATACGGCGTGCGCCAGAGCGATGAGCGCATCGACTACGATGAGCTCGCCGAGGTCGCGCTGCGCGAGCAGCCCAAGATGATCACCGCCGGTGCGAGCGCCTATCCGCGCATCATTGATTTCAAGCGCATGAGCGAGATCGCGAAAAGTGTGGGCGCATATCTCTTCGTGGACATGGCGCACATTGCCGGTCTCGTCGCCGCTGGAGTGCACCCGTCGCCGATGGAGCACGCGGATTTCGTCACGACCACCACGCACAAATCACTGCGCGGCCCGCGCGGCGGCATGATCCTGACGAACAACGAGGAACTGATCAAGAAGATCAACAGCCAGGTCTTCCCTGGTGTGCAGGGTGGTCCGCTCATGCATGTCATCGCCGCGAAAGCGGTGTGCTACCACGAGGCGCTTCAGCCGGGCTTTAAGGAATACCAGCAGCAGGTCGTGAAGAATGCGCAGGCGCTTGCGGCGTCACTCGCGTCGTTGGGCTATCGCATCGTCAGCGGCGGCACAGACAATCATTTGATGCTCGTCGATCTGCGCCCCAAGGGTTTGAACGGCAAAGTCGCCAGCGCAACTCTCGATCATGCCGGAATCACCGTGAACAAAAACGGCATTCCCTTTGATACGGAGAAAATCACCCTCGGCGGCGGCATTCGCGTAGGCACGCCCGCAGTCACCACGCGCGGCATGAAGGAGGGGGAGATGAAGCAGATCGCCGCCTGGATTCACGCGGCGCTGGAAGGCCGCGACAAGCCGGAAGTGCTGGCGAAAATTCGCAGTGAGGTGATCGAGATCAACCGGCGATTCCCGCTGCCTTGATCGTCAGGTTCCCTCTCTTACTTCAGGATCACCTTAGTGACGATGTCTTTACCGTTCTCCAGTAAAATATCCTGCCGGGTGGAAGTGCCCGCATGTTTTACGATGACCTCATAGCGTCCGAAAAAGCCCGGCACTGACACCTTGCCGTCCGCATCGGTGGGAAGGGTCGCATCCGTTTTCCATTTTCCGCAGACCCATTCGCGCCAGACCTTGGCATTGGGTTTCTCGCTCCAGTCTTTTCTCCAGAGCGCTGTCTCGGGCTTCCAATGTGAGCCTTCCCAGAAGCCCCACATGACAAAGCCCGTGTAGGCCGGGTGGCTGAAACAGGTGATGAGCAGGTCGCGGGTGAAGTCTGCGGCGAGTGACTCGTCGCCTTCGGTGTTTACATCGAACTCGGTGAGCTGGAGCGCGGGCACCAGCGCGGCGAAGCGGTCGGAGTTCCGCAGCATCTCCTCCGGGGAAGGCAGGAAGCTGGAATGGAAATGCGCCTGGTTGCCAATGCCGTCCACGATGGCGCCGCTGGCGATGATATTTTTGATGATCACAAAATACTCCTCCTGCTGGCGGCCCGGACGGAAGACCTGGTCTTCGTTGATCCAAAGCGGAAGTTTGGTGAGCTTGCGCGCCTCGGTGAAGACCTCGGTGTAAAATTTGTCTCCGAGAACCGTGTCCACGCACATGGCCTTTTGCCAGGCTGCAGGATGATTCAGCGCATCCCACTCGCAGACGCGATCGCCCACTGCGGGCAATTTTTCGCGCATGTGCGCGAGCACGGTTTCGCGGATGGCCTGCGGTTGGCTCCTCAGTTTTTCCGACCATGGTTCGAAAGGCCCCCAGCAGAGATAGTGGCCGCGCACTGGAATGCGACGTTCCCCGAGCCATGACAGCGCCTGATCGAGCCAGGGTTTGCGGAAGCCGCCGTATTTGTTTTCGCCTTTGTAGATGTCCCAGGCGAAGGGCTTCAGATCATTTTCAAAAACAACCCGGCTGAAGCATTCGTCCACGATGGCGCGGTATTTTTCGCCGTCAGCCGAGGGATCGCACAGCATCTTCGCCGTTACGGCAGAGCCAAATCCAAAGGCATGTCGCTTCAGCACGGCATGGACTTCCGCGCCTCGCACCGGCTTGCCGGATGCATCCACGACTTCGATCTTGAGTGAGCCTTTGCGCAGCTTCTCGATGCGGGCCAGCGCCTCCTTGCGCCAGCTGGCATCAGCGGCGCGGCCTTCGTAAGTGAAGACCGGGTGGGGCAGTTTAGCGAAATCGAAGTCTGTTCCGTAATTCAGCAACTGCACCCGAGCGATCTCAATGGTCTGCACCTGTCCGCCGAGGTGGAGGGCCACACCGCCCTTGCCATCCGGCACGGTCTTCGCTGCGATGAAAGGCACATGAACCGGCATCCATTCTGTGGTGGCCTGGAAGTCGCGCGTCCCCACTTTGAAATAATCCGGTGCCTCTCTGATCTCCACGTTTGCCGTGCCGTTGGCCTTGCCGCTGCTACTGCGCGCCAGAAAGGTAAGCAGGCACTTGTCCCCTTTTTTGATGCTGCCAGTAATTGATTCGCCCATTTGCACGCTCCAGGGACTCTTCGGCTGCCGCGCAATGATGTAACGCCACACCTCTCCATGCTCCGGGTGGTTTTCGCGTTGCAGAGTAGCGTCGCCATTCCCCAGCAGGGGCTGGGGGCTGCTGCCTTCGAGAAGATTTCTTCCGCCTTCCGGCAGCGAATTATCCGGTATCGCCGCTGAAGATGCAGACATGAAGCTCAAAACCAGGACGGCCCAGAGTTCGATACCGAAGGGAAAATTGAATTTCATCAGCGCATTTAAGGGCGGGGTGACGGCATCTGCAACCGGCGCCGTAGATGAGCGCGCTTCATTTTCTGTGATATTTTCCGCACTTCTTGCGAGACATTCGCACTTGGACACCGTTAATTGGAAAGTCTTTTCACCCCTTTAATTCGCAGCCTCACCCAGCATGTCCACCGTCGCCGTCCGTTCCGTTCAGCTTCCACCTTCTGTTCCGATTACCGTGAACCGGATCCGGGCGCCGAAGAAAAATATTCCGCAGACGAAACTGGAGCGTGATCACATTCTGGCGACGATTCGGAAATACACCGAGACTACCCGGCTGGTGCCGCCGCTGCCAGCGGAGGAATTGCGCGAGCACGCAGGGAAAATTATCGCTGACCATGGCTTTGATCCGGTATATCACGATTACATTGGCGTGCTGCTGAGCAATGAAATCTGGCGCGAGACGCTGGCGACGATTCCTTATGAAAAGCGCCTGCTGCTGATGCCCAAGTGCCTCCGCGTGGAGAGCAAATGCCCCGCGCCGTTCGATGAATTCGGCCTGCTCTGCAAGCAGTGCGGCCTGTGCACGATTCAGGATTTTCAAAACGAAGCCGAGCGCCTTGGCTACGCGGTGCTGGTCGCGGAAGGCAGTGCCATCGTGATGTCGCTCATCCAGACGGGTAAGATCGAGGCCATTGTCGGCATCTCGTGTCTCCCGGTTCTGGAGCGCACCTTCCCGTATGTCGAAGCGGCGGCGATTCCTGCCGTGGCCGTGCCTTTGCTTCAGGATGACTGCATTGATACCACCGTGGATATCGACTGGGTGTGGGATTACATCCATCTCACCAGCGAGGACAAGACGCGCCGCCTGAATCTCAACGCCCTGCAAGATGAAGTGAAATCCTGGTTCACGCGCGATTCGCTGGATGCGCTGCTGGGCAAGCCGCATGATCGCACCGAGGAGATCGCGCGCGAATGGCTGGCCCGCGCGGGCAATCGCTGGCGCCCCTTCCTCACCGTGGCCACGCATCAGGCCCTGCGCGAAGATCCCGAGGGGCCGATGAGCGACGCTTTGAAGAAAGCCGCCATCGCCGTCGAGTGCTTCCACAAAGCCTCACTTATTCACGACGACATCGAAGACAATGACAAACAACGCTACGGCGAAGCCACGTTGCATGAAGCGCACGGCATGCCCGTCGCGTTGAACGCAGGAGATTTGTTGATCGGTGAAGGCTACCGGCTTCTCACCGATTCTGACGTCCGTCCCGACCGCAAGGTCACCATGGTGAAGATCGCCTCCGAGGGACAGCGCGAACTCTGTCGCGGCCAAGGCGCGGAACTTCTCTGGACGCATCATCCGGTCGCGCTCAGCAGCACTCAGGTGCTGGAGATTTTCCGCAGCAAGACTGCGCCCGCGTTTGATGTGGCCTTGCAGATCGGAGCGACCTTGAGCGGTCAACACGATGAAGTGGAGGAAGCGCTGCGCGCTTATAGCGAAGCCCTCGGTATCGCCTATCAGATTCGCGATGATCTCGATGACCTCGGCGATGATTCCGCCGCGGACAACGCCGCCACCATCCGTCCGAGCCTGGTTCTCTCCCTGCTCCGCGAGCGCGGGAAAGGGGAAGTGAAGGACATCATGGAAAAACTCTGGAATGGCGAGCTGGCCGCACCGCCCGACAAGGCCACCATTCGCGAATGGGCGCACACCAGTGGCGCACACGAGAAAGCGATGTTGCTCCTGGAAAGCTACAAGGAACAGGCCGTGCGCTCGCTTCAAGCCGTTGGGAATGCGAACCTCAAGGGCCTTCTCCGTCGCGTTATTGGAAAAATTTTCAACGACCTCGAGATCAAAGGCTGGTGCCGCGAATTTGAAGTGAAGAATGCCACCAAGTAGGAGTGCGTGACGGCGCAGCGAATGGTTTCCGTCAAGATGGCCTGCATCACCGCATTTTCTCCCACAGCTCGCTCCCCGGCACAAAGGCCGCGATGATGAGTCCGGCCAGGAACCATTCACAGAGATGTCCGGCCATGCTGATGAGCGCGTAGTGCACCGGCTCTTCAAACCAGATCATCATCGGAACGTCTGAAACAAGTCCGGCAAAAAATCCGGCCAGCGCGCAGAAAAACACTCGCTGCAGATAATCCAGCCGCACCGTCCAGGCCAGCATGAGCGCGATGACGAAACATGCGACAAAGGAACGGAGAAAAGAAAAGGCCACATTGAGCCACATGCTGACGTTGCGATTGCCAATGCGCACGATGGAATAAACAAAAGGCCCGTTTATCAAGGCGAGTCCGGCGGATTTCCTGGTGGCTGCGGCATCCTCCCTCGGGGTGTGCTCCATATTGCCGATGGTGCTGGGCAGCATGTAAACGCCAGTGTGGTCCGCGTTGGCCGATATGACTGCCGCGACCTCGGCCTCGTGGTTGAACTTATACAGGGAATTCCCGTGCCATTGCAGCACAAACCAGGACACCGCGCCCCAGATGAGGCAGGCGATGGCTCCGAGAAGCGAACCGAGAAAGATTTTGCTCATAACGCTGGGAGCCTAGGCAATGCCCCTGAAAAAGGCAAGCGGGAAGCCCCGCTCGTAAACTGCTTATTTGAATGATTGAGCGGTTGCAAAATGCTCACTTGTCATTTTCCTTTGTGGCCCACGCTTCCCATCTATGCCCACTTCCGCCGTTTCCTCCGAACCGTCGTCCTCCAACCGCTCCCTGCGCAACGCCGTCATCCGACTGGCGGGCAATTCACAGGACGGCATTCAATCCATTGGCGGCTTCCTCGCGCGCCTCGCAGGTCGCACTGCCCAGGAGGTGATGACTTACATGACCATCCCGTCCACGATCAGCGGCGGGCCTTCCATCTTCCAAGTTCACATCGGCTCCGGCGAGGTGCTCACGGCTGGCGATGAAGCAGATGTGCTGGTGGCTTTTTACCAGCACAGCTACGACGCTCATCTCGGTGCCCTGCGCGACGGCGGCATCTGCCTTTATGACACGGCGGATGTGAATGAGGAAAATCTCAAGCACGAGCGAGGCATCAAGCACATCGGTGTGCCCTTCACGGCGGCAACGGTGGAGGCAGTGGGCGGCTCCACCCGCGACCGTGGCAAGAACATGTTCGTGCTTGGTTTGATCTGCTCGGTCTTCAGCCTCGACAAGGAAAAGCTCGTGACCATTGTCTCGCGCCAGTTCGGCAAGAAGGACGAGAGCGTGTTGCGCAATGCGCTGCTGGCCTTTGACGCAGGCTTTGCCTATCAAGTCGGCGACCTGGAAAAATACGCCTTCGTTCACGGTGAAGCCGAAGATGGTCACCGCATCAGCACCGACGGAAACCAGATGCTCACGGCGGGACTCATCGCGGCGGGCGTGCGTTACGGCGCAGCTTACCCGATCACGCCCTGGTCTTCCATCATGGAATCTCTCCGCGCGGAACTGCCGAAGTATGGCGGACTCTATGTGCAGGCGGAAGATGAACTGGCCGCAGTGAGCATGACCATCGGCGCGGCGTTCGCCGGACATCTGGCCATCACCGGCAGCAGCGGGCCCGGCATTTCGCTCAAGCAGGAAGCGCTGGGCTATGCGAGCATGGCGGAACTTCCGCTCATCGTCGTCAATGTGCAACGCGGCGGCCCATCCACCGGATTGCCTACGAGCGTGGAGCAAAGCGATCTCATGCAGGCCATTTACGGCAGTCACGGCGACTGCCCGCGCATCGTGCTCGCGCCCAAAGACGTGGAAGACTGCTTCTACATCGCGCTCGAAGCCGGGCGGCTCGCGCGGAAATATTCCTGCCCGGTCATCATTCTCAGCGACCAGGCATTGAGCAGTCGTATCGAAGCTTTTCATGAGCCTGATTTGGACAAGCATTGGGTCGAACCCGGTCTCGATCTCTCGGCGCGCAGCGAGGACTATCGGGCTTATCCGCTCGATAAGACCACGCGTCACGCGCCGCCCGGCAGCAAGATGATCGGCGGAAAATATCCTGTGGTCACCGGCCTGGAGCACGACGAGTGGGGCCACCCCAGCGGCAGTCCGAAAATGCACACGCAGATGCAGGCCAAACGCCGCCAGAAGCTCCTTGATGCTGCGGCGGAGATTCCGCTGCCGGAAGTTCATGGCGATCAAGAAGGCGATTTGCTCATCGTCGGTTGGGGCAGCACCTATGGCCCGATCCGCGAGAGCACCGACCGCCTCCGCAGCGAAGGCCACAAGGTCGGTTCGCTTCACTTGCGCCATGTGCATCCAATGGCGAACGGCATGGAAACCATCTTCAAGAAGTTTAAGCACATTGTCGTGGTCGAGATGAACGACTACGGCGCCTACGGTTATGGCCAGCTCGCCATGCTGCTCCGCGCCCGTTACGCTGAGCCGAAGATCAAGTCCGTCTGCAAAACCGACGGACTTGCCTTCCGTATTCGCGAAATTGTTACCGGCGTCGAGAAACAGCTCGCTGGAAATTGATTCATCTTTCCGACTTTATCCTTCATCCCTTTTTCCCATGTCCACCGCCATCACTACCGCCGCCCCGGCTGACAAGCTCACGAAAAAAGCCCTTACCGCTGACCATCCTACATGGTGCCCCGGCTGTGGTGACTTCGCCGTGCTAAATATTTTTTATCGCGTGCTGGAGAAGCTGCAGTATCCACACGAGAAGATCGTCTGCGTCGCGGGCATCGGCTGCTCCAGCCGCTTTCCGTATTTCATGAACACGCACGGCATCCATTTCATACATGGACGCGCCCTGCCACTCGCCACCGGCATTTCCTTGAGCCGCCCCGATGTGCATGTGTTTGTTTTCGGCGGCGACGGCGACGGCTTCTCCATCGGCGGCAATCACCTCAACCATGCCGCGCGCAAGAACATCAAGCTGACCTATGTCATCATGGACAACTTCGTCTATGGCCTGACCAAGAAGCAGACGAGCCCCACCAGCCCGGTTGGTTTCAAATCAAAGACGGATCCCACTGGCTCCATTGACCGCCCGATCAATCCGATGAAGCAACTGCTCGCCAGCGGAGCCACGTTCATCGCCCGCACCCACGCGGCGCAGGTGAAGCACATGGAGGCCATCTTCGAGCGCGCCATCCTGCACGATGGATTCAGCGTGGTTGAGTGCCTCAGTGAGTGCGTCATGTTTTACGCTGGCGCATTCGACGACAGCACCCCGCGCAAGGGTGGTGTGTATGACATCATCGACGAGACCCAGCATGACGTGACCGATGACGTTGCGGCTTTCAAACTCGCCGATAATCTCACGCCCGGTAAATTCGGCGTTTACTATCAGGTTAATCGCCCGACAAAGAATGCGTTGGAGCAAAAGTGGATCGATGACACCCAAGCCAAACTCGGCGGTGCCAGCCAGAAAGACGTGCTCAAGAAGCGTTTCGAGGCAATGCGCTAGGAAATTATGAATTAACAATTTTGAATGATGAATGTCTGTCTGGGCCGCCGTGGTTCGTGAATTCATCATACACAATTCAACATTCATAACTTCGTGTTTCGCGTTCACACCCTGGATCTCCGCTTTCAGAACACGCCTGGAACGATTGCGGCGTTCTTGATTGAATCAGGCGGGAACCTCGCACTTGTCGAAACCGGACCCGGCTCGACGTTGCCGACACTGCTTCAGGAAATACGCGCGCTTGGATTTGAGCCGGAGAATATCCGGCACGTTTTTGTGACGCACATTCATCTTGATCACGCGGGAGCCGCCGGGTGGTGGGCGAAGCAGGGCGCGACAGTCTTTGTGCATCCGCAGGGCGCGAAGCATTTAATCGATCCCGGTAAATTGATGTCGAGCGCGCGCATGGTTTACGGTGAACAATTCGATGCGCTTTGGGGAGAAATGCTGCCCGCGCCTGAAGATAAAGTGGTCACACTGGCGGACGGCGAATCGGTGAAGATCGGGAAAGTGAAGATCACCGCCATCAACACGCCCGGTCATGCGCGGCATCATCATACATATGCGTGCGGGGGTGTTTGTTTTACCGGCGATGTGGCCGGGGTGCGCTTGCAGGGATCTGATTATTTGAGTGTCGCGGCAGCTCCGCCGCAGTTCGATCCTGTCGCCTATCTGGACTCGATTACGCGACTGCATGATGCGGACTTTGAAAAACTTTATCTGACGCACTTTGGCGAAGTGACAGATGTCTCGCGGCATCTCTCGGCCTGCGCGCAACGGGTAGGTCAAGTGCATGAACACGTCCAAGCACTGATGCTGCAAGGTCTGAGCGGGGATGCGTTACGCAGAGCCTATTCGCAAGCCGAGCATGATGTGGCGATGAAAGTCGGCGTCAGTGAGGCGCAATGGAGCGGATATGAACTGGCCAACTCTTCCGCGATGTGCGCGGACGGCATCGCCTTGTATTGCGAAAAGAACCAGCCTTAACGCCGCCGCACGCCGAGCTGCGCGGCTACGCCTGATTTTGCCTGCAAATGCGCGAGGCCGACCGCGAGCGCATCGGCTGCGTCCGCTGGCGGCGTCTCACGCAGGCGCAGCATGGAGCGCACCATGAAGGCGACCTGCTCCTTGCCCGCGCCGCCGCGCCCCACCGCAGCTTGCTTGACCTCGCGCGGCGCGTAATCGTGAACCATTAATCCGTGTTCCGCTGCGGCGATCAAGACCGCACCGCGCACGCTACCCAACGTGATGGCAGTCTTGAAGCTCTGCACATAAATCGTGGACTCGATCGCGCATTCCGCCGGACTGTATTCCTTGATGACCGCCACGAGTTGATCGCGAATCGCCAGCAGGCATCCGGCATGGGAGAGCTTGGCGTGATTTTGCACCACACCGTAAGTCAGGGCCGTTATTGTTTTTCCATCAGATTGCAACACTGCGTAACCGGTGTTCCGCAATGCAGGGTCAACGGCCAGGACGCGGAGAACTTCAGGCATGATGAGTTGGGTGTGCTACGCGTAACGGGATTTTTTTTTGCCGCGACGCCGACGGAACAAGGTGTCGAGCGAGAGCCAGCCTGGCCCGCTGATCAGCAAAGTCAGTGCGATGAAGAAATAGAGCACGCAGATTTCCGCATTGTTAAACTGGGAACTGCGGTTCGCCACCCATAGGGCACCAAGTGCGAATGGGAGAAAAAGAAATGAGGAAAACCTGGTGAGAAACCCCAGCAGCCAGCACACTGCCACCAGAAAAACAATCAAGGCCGAGCTTACGGCCATGGCGGTCGGAAATGGGAGGCCGACTTCCTTCAAGTGATTGATTGCGTCCCAAGGCGTGCCATTCCAGAGAAAATGAAACACGGCAACTGCCTGCGACCACGCATGAAGATAAAGCAGGGAAGCGCCGGCACCGACGCGTAACGGTATGATGCCGAAGTTCGGCCTGGGATTGCTGCGGGGAGAATCAAAGGATGACAGCATGATAGGAGTTTAAAAGTCAGATGAAAAATTCAGGGTGTCGCCCGGCTCCAAGGCGACATTTTCCGATCCGGAATGGAATCGGCGGACACCTCTACGGGTGACGTAAATTGCGCGGGCATCAGGATGGGATTTGCGTCCGCCCACATAGGGCAGCGCTGAATCGGCGGTGATGTCATCGAACCATTGAATCACTGCCGGTGAACGAACGGCTCCCGTGATGGTAACTAGGGGGACATCTTCAATTTGTGTGAGCTGCACATGGATGACGGAGCCTGAATAATCATGCAGGCGATGGAAGGAGGCCTCGATCATTTGGACGGCCTGGAGAGCCGTAAGACCGCCAACTCTGACATCACCCGCTTCTTTGAAACGAATCACGCCCTTCTCATTGATCATCGCATTTCCGGAATATATTTTCGACGGTGAGCTTTGACCGCACCACACCACCAGTTTGAGGGTCTGGCCATAGCCCAAAGTCTGGCGGATGTTGAATGGCAGTTTTGGGTCGCCGGATGAGTGCGAGCCGGAGCCGCCGCCGGTGAACGGTATTTTAACTTTTGGCATCCAGCCGCAACTGCTGCAAGCAACGAGGAGGCTGAGGGAAAAGATGGAAAGATTAAATCGCGCGACTCTCATGGGAAGCGCACAACATTCACTCTCACTGCGCACAGACAAGGCGGAAGTGAGATTGCTTTTGATCAGCCAAAGTTCAATTCGGTATGCAATCTGTTCATTCCGGCATCCTCCAGAATTCCGGCCAGTTCCGGGCAGTAGCGCACGATTTCATGGGCGAGAATTTCCAGCCGCCCCTTTTCGCTATCCCACAAGGGAAGTTGCGCGGGCCGGAGAATGGCCGAGTCGGATTCGAAAGTGGAAACTGCGGGAAGCTGGGTCATGGGTGGTTGGGCAGTCATGTTGGTGTGAAGCGGTTGAATTTTATTCTTCGATGATTGAACCATCACCCACGGCGAGCCACTTGCGCTCCTTGAGCTGGCCCTTGGCGATCAAATCCTGGACAGAGGCGAGCACTAGGTGCTTGACCACATCTTGGGGGGTGACGCCGCCGAAGGTGCCTTTGAGCGAGAGGTCTTCCAGATACCGCTTGATTTGCGGTGGGAAGGCAACAGTCATGCTGACTGTGTCAATTTTGTTGGAAGGTCTGGCCATGGGTTAATGCGGATTTAAACCGGATATTAACATGGTTTTTATCTGCTTTAACGGCCTTAGTCAAGGTTGTTACCTGATTATATTTGGAAAATTCTTATATGTTTAAGTTATCTTAAATAATTAGTTGGCAGACTTATCAATATAAATAACAATCGTTCCGCGGGCACTTTGAATCACACTTCCGTCTTCATACTGGACGTAGCATTCCCATGGCAACCTCGTCAGCACTCTGCGTGCGCATGTTGAGAATCTCCGCATCCTCTGGCAAAGGGGCGCCGCACTGCGTGAACAAACCTTTCACCACACGCGGATAACACGCCGCGATTCGCAGCGGGCCGTTGGCCGCAAGTGCTTTTAATCGTTCATCACGATGCGCTGCCATCTCACAAAGATCGGCGACAGATTCAAATCCCGCACCGGACTCGCATAACTTCGCAAGCACTCCATCCTTCACAGACTGCGGCACCACTTGCGCATAGGCGCAGCGGCAATAGAGGAGCTTGGGCGAGGCGTCGTTCGTCATTCTAAAAGTGTCATTCGGATTTGGTTTCCAGCGCCTGCTTCAAGGCCTGCCACGGAAGCGTGGCGCACTTCACGCGCATGGGGAATTTGCGCACACCGATGAGCACTTGGAGATCGCCCAGTTTATCATCGAGTTCCTCTGGCTCCTGCTGCGAGGTCAGCATGTCATGCAGGTTCGTCCAAAGCAACTCCGCATTCGCGCGAGGCTTGTGCTTGATCTTCTGCGTCATCATCGAGGCTGAGGCCATGCAGAGCGAACAGCCGTTGCCGGTGAACATTACGTCGCCGAGGTCGCGGTTGGCATCAAATTTCACATGCAGTGTGATTTCATCGCCGCAGCTTGGATTGTCGCCATGGACATGCACGTCCGCGTCCGGCATTTCGCCGAAGTTGCGCGGGCGTCGGCAGTGGTCGAGCACCACCTCCTTGTAAAGTTCATCAAGATCCACGGCTGAAGTAAGCTTGAATTTCGCAGAGGATTTCGATCATGCGATCAATCTCGTCCATTGAGTTATAAAAATAAAAACTCGCCCGCACGGTCGAGTTCACCTTGAGTTTGCGCATGAGCGGCTGGTTGCAGTGATGCCCGCCGCGCAGGGCGAGGCCGCGATGATCCGCCAGCGTGACCACATCGTGCGCGTGAACCTCTGGCAAAACAAAACTCACCAGACCGGAGCGTCCGCTGGATGGGCCAAGAGCGCGAAGATGCGGGATCTCCTTCAGGCGACTGTAGGCATAAGCCGCGAGTTCCTGGTCGTGCGCGAAGATGTTGTCGCGACCGATGGCATCGAGGTAGTCCATCGCCACATGCATCGCAATCGGCCCGGAGATGTCCGGCGTGCCCGCTTCAAACTTGTGCGGCAGTGTGTTCCAGCGTGATTCAAAAAAGTCCACGCTGGAGATCATGTCGCCGCCGCCCTGCCACGGGGGCATCTTTTCAAGAAGTTCCTCGCGGCCCCAAAGCACGCCGATGCCGGCAGGCCCGCACATCTTGTGTCCGGAAAAAACAAGGAAGTCGCAGCCGATGTCCTGCACATCCACCGGCATGTGTCCGATGCTCTGCGCGGCATCCACCAGCGTCGTGATGCCCAGCGCGCGAGCTTTCGCGCAGAGTTCCCTCGCCGGATTCACCGTGCCGAGGGTATTTGATGCTTGGGTGAACGCGAAGAGCTTCACTTGCGGCGTGAGCAGTTTGTCGAGTGCCTCCATATCGAGCATGCCTTCATCGCCCGTCACCGGCACATAGACCAGCTTTGCGCCGGTGCATTTCGCGATGAGTTGCCACGGCACGATGTTGCTGTGATGCTCCATCTCTGTGAGCAGAATGATGTCGCCCTGTGTCAAATTCGATGCGCCCCATGAATTCGCCACGAGGTTGATTCCTTCCGTCGTGCCGCGCGTAAAGATGATCTCGCAGGACTTCCGCGCATTGATGAACTTCGCCGTCCGTTCCCGTGCGCCCTCGAAGCCGTTCGTCGCGCGCATGGACAGCTCATGGATGCCGCGATGCACATTCGCATTGTCGCGCTCATAATAGCGAACCAGCGCATCAATCACTGCGCGTGGCTTCTGCGAAGTCGCCGCGTTGTCAAAATAGATCAACGGCTTCCCGTGGACTTCCTGGTCGAGGATCGGGAAATCCTTTCGGAGTGCGGACCAGTTGATGGGATTTTTCTGTATCACAGGATAGATTACGTAGCAGCCGACCTGATGAGGCTCAAGTGCCTGCATCTTCGGCAGCGCTGCGAGGGGAAAGTAGAGTCTCCTCACGTCGCCTGCCCAGCTTGCGAAAGACCGCAATACTCGCAGCAATTTGCCGCACGCCGAACCGTGGCCCGATGCAGGGCAACGGGCACGCTCATGCCGCTGCCGCGATCTTGTTTCCTGCCTTGAGTTTGAGCAGCGAGAGCATTTCCGCGAGATCTACCAGACCTTCCGCCTCACGACGCTCCGCCACCGAGAGACGTTTCTCCTGATCCTGGCGGTCCAAAAGCTCCCTCAGCCGTCTCTGCACTCCCGCAGGAAGCTGGAATTTGCGGAGATCGCCTGGCATCTTGAGTTTGAGGTGGATGCTCTGAGTCATGATGTGAATAATGGTGCCAAATCCATTTCCCGTCGAGTCAATTTCGGGGAGTCCAATCGGGGCATGCTGCTGTTTCCATCCTTATGGTGATGGCGATTTTTCTGGGCGCGAACCTCGAAGCGTTTGGCAAGGCTCGCCGCCCCGGAATTACTATCAATCTGGTCGTGGGTGCTGTGGCCGCGCTGCGGCTCATTCTTGGCGGCGGGCCGATCTGAACTTTACAAGTGATAACGCGCGAGGCAGTGACTTTATTTTAGAGGCACCCGTTCTTGACCCGACGTTGTTATGCGCATACCATACTATCATTATGGCCACCATGACAATCCGCACCACGGTTGCCTTCGATCCCGCCACCGTCGCCCGCTGGGAGCGGTTGACGAAACGCTGGGGCACCAGCAAGTCTGAGACCCTGCGCCGGGCATTGGAAGCAGCCGAGAAGGAACCGCAACCACCGCTTCTGGATAAGCCCATGCTCACCGAGGAGGAAATCTCGCAATTATCTCCTATAGAGGCTTTTGTTTGGCTCACAGCGCACCCCCAAGTGCCTCCAGGTTGGGGCGAGTCTTTCCGGAGAGAACTGTCAGCTCAGCGAGATGCAGACGCACAAATTGAGGAGGAGCGTGAACTGGCGAGGCGCATGGGTCGGCAATCTCCCACCAGAACAGGCGCATGATTCACTTGGATACCAACTTGCTCATCGCAGCTTCTGACCGGGATGACCCGCACGTTCATACATTTCAAAAAGTCTTGTCCTTGCAGCGGCCCCTCTACGCATCGGCGTGTGCTTGGACAGAGTTTCGATCCCGTCCACTGGATGTTCATACGGAACGGTTAATGCGGCAAATTCTCCAAGGCGGCATTCGCCCCTTTGATGAAGCCGCTGCCGTATTGGCGGGACAGTTGTTTTTCCAAACGGGCAGCAAGCGCCGTAATCGTCTCGACACCATGATCGCCGCCACCGCCATCCTTGCCGGAGCGGAGCTGGCCACCGTCAACCCGGAAGACTTCGCCCCCTTCGTGCCGCATGGGTTGAAGCTGCTGTCATTGCCCTGACGTCCCCGGATCACCTGCCGCAGTGATTGGCAATCCACAATACACACAGCGATTTGCCGCACGCCGAACCACTGCCCGATTCAGGGCAACGGGCACGATCATGCCGCTGTCGCGATCTCGTTCCTCGCTTTTAGTTTGAGCAATGTTTGCGGGCAAGGCCCAGTCAATCCCAATCATAGAGCATGGGTTGGGACAGAATGGATTCAGCTTCGGCGGCCAGCACCTTGTATTCGTTGTGGGGCAAGTCCTCGCAGTCGCCTTTGAAATACGCTGCCAGAAACATCACATAGACGGCCTCATCCATCTCAATGGCGCGGTAGATCAGGCGGTAGCCGCCTTTCTTGCCAACATTCAGGCCCGGTGCCCGCAGCCGCATCTTCCGCAGGTCATGGAAGCGAGGAATGGACAGTCCGAAGAATGGATTCAGCCGCAGCACTTGCAGCACGGTCGGACAGCTTTCCAGCACGCGATGGTTCGACTTCTTACCGGAGTGCCGCACGCGCTTTGAGCAATGAAACCGGACATTTCCTGCCTCACAGTCCGTCGGGGTCTTCCGTATGACCATAGGCCATCAACTCCGGCGAGAGCTTGCCCATGATCCCGGCATAATGCCAGGCAGGCTCATCGTGGCTCATGTCGGACAACACGGCTGCGGTCTTTCGCCCCAGTTCCCGGCAGACCTCATTGATCAGGGACAGCTCTTGCTTTGAAAAGACGCTCAGATCCGGCTTCCGCGTGGATTTAACCTCGTTCAAGATTTTGCCGCCCACCGTCCGCGGGGTGGTGGTCACATCTCCCTTGCGGACGAGCTGGCGCAGGTGCTTCTCCCCTCGGCTGGGCACCGGGCCGTGTTCATACTTGATGAACTCCGATATCGTCACTGCCTCGCCCCATTCCCGCACTGCCTTTGCATCCACGAAATAAATGAGCTTCAAAAGCTTCGTCAGGCCGAGATTCACCACATCTGGGTGAGACCCCAGATGAACGATCAATTCTTCAAGCTTCCGGCTGTGCATGGTGTGGTGATGGCTTGATTAATGGAGAGAGGGCGTTGCCAAAATCTGCGAAAATGACGTGTCGGATTATGTCTGGAAAATCAAAAATCCGCCGCATTTGATATGATTATAGTGCCTGCTCGCACAGTGCCAGTCAAAGCATTTTCCAGCAAGTGCCAGCGAGCTTTTTTTCTTCTCAGTTATCGAGTGCGGACGGTGGCGAGGCAGACGGTGGTGCCGCTCCTCTCATCACCGGTCACGGCTTTATTTAAAGACTGGAAACTTGAAGCAGCCGACGTGAGGAGACTCGATCATCAATGCGGTTGGCGGCAGCGAGGAACTCCACGTGAACAAAATCACCCTCCGCGACGGGTTGCCTTCATCCAAGGTCAACACCACGCTGATGAAGTTACAAATGTAACGCGTCATCAAGCCCCTGCCCGGCAAGTAAGAGAGGTTGATACCGGAGGCTGGGACAACAACCGGCACCTGAATTTGGGTAAAAGCACAAAAAGTGAGATTTATTGCAGATTTTTTGAAATAAAGTGGCTTTGTCGCGTCCCATTGACTAGATTACCTCCATGCTCGTCGAATTTCGCTTTAAGAATTTCCGTTCCTTTTACAAGGAACAGGCACTCAGTTTCGTGGCCAGCAACTACGACAAGAGCTTGAAGAGCCACCTGATCCCATTAAGGGAAGTGCCCGGTTTCGAGAAGACGAGCTTGTTAAAGGCCGTGGCCTTATATGGCGCGAATGCGTCCGGCAAGAGCAATGTGCTTCAGGCGGCTGCTTTCATGGTAGATTTTGTCAATAAGTCCGCCGCCGATCTGAAGCCCGGCGATCCGACGGGTGTCGTTCCGTTTGCTCTAGCACCGGGTTCCGCCGAAGAACCGACAGAATTCGAGATGACCATGATTATTGACGGCATCCGCCATCAATACGCGTTCGCCGCGACCCGGGAGCGCGTCGTGCATGAGATTCTGGTGGCCTACCCGAAGAAAAAGGCCCAGCGATGGTTCGAGCGGAAATGGAACGGCAATGCCTATGAATGGACCGAACCCACGGAGCATTTCCGACATGACATGGCGCTGCGGGATAGGACTCGGGAGAATGCTCTTTTCTTGTCCACCGGCGCACAGTGGAATCACCAGCAACTCACCACGGTATATCAGTGGTTCAAGAATCAGTTTCGATTCATGAATCTGGATGCCGATGTGCAATTCGGTTTCGGTTTCACCGCAGGCCTTCTGAAGAAAAAGCCGGATACATTCAAACGGGTCGTGGAAATGCTCAAGGTGGCTGACCTCGGTGTCGTGGATGCCGTGGTCGAAGAGCAGCCGGTCTCCCGGGATCTAATTGTCGAGCACTTCACGGCCGCCGAAGTGAGCCGTTTGGAGCGGGAAAAGAAGCTGGATCAATTAGTCAACGCGGTCGTCCAGCTCAAACACCGGGCGAGCGGGATGGAGCCAGTGGCGTTTGAGATGAGCGAGGAGTCAGTCGGAACCCGGCGCTTCTTTGCCCTTGCCGGTCCGTGGCTGGACATCCTGGAGAACGGCTACACGGTTTTTATTGATGAACTCGAGAGCAGTCTTCATCCATTACTGGTGAAGGCATTTCTCAACCTGCTCTTCTGCCCGAAGAACAACCCAAAGGGTGCCCAGGTGATTTTCACGACTCACAATCCGACACTTCTGGACAACGATATTCTACGCCGAGACCAAATCTGGTTCACCGAAAAGGGGAAGGACGGAGCTTCCAGCCTTTACCCACTCACGGATTATAAGCCGCGCGACAGCGAGTCGCTGGAGAAGGGCTACCTGGCGGGTCGCTACGGTGGCTTGCCCTACATTCCGGAAGGACTCCTCCTCGCCCCATGAGTTCCCATTTTGACCGCGATGCACGCGATTATCACCGCCGCCGTCCTCGTGAGGCGAACAGCGGGAAAACTATTCTGATCGTGAGCGAAGGCGTGGTCACCGAGCCGCAATATCTGGTCGCGTTGCGAAATCATCTGCGACTGCACAGCACCGACGTGGAAATCGTGCATGGTGGAGCGACCGATCCCGTGAACATTGTGGATCACGCATTGAAACTAAGGAAGGCTCGTCAGAAGGCCGCACGCAAAGGTAAAACAGTGGCCTACGACGAAGTGTGGTGTGTCTTTGATGGCGAGGGGCCGCCCAGGCGTGAGAACCTTGCCCGTGCTGTGGACCGGGCCAAGGCCACCGGCGTGTCTGTTGCACTATCCCATCCCTGCTTCGAGTATTGGCTCGTGCTGCATGAAACCTACACCACGGCGACCTTTGCGAACTATGAAGCCGTGAAAAGGCGGCTGCGGGAATTTCATCCTGAATATGACAAGCATGTCCCGACCGATTTATTGATACCGGAGAAAGTTCCCACGGCCGTCACGCACGCACGGAGGGTCCGCGCCGACCATCAAAAAACCGGTGCCACTACTCCTGTAACCGAAATGGATCTATTAGTCGTCAGCATGAACGAGGCGACACGCGAACATTTGCGGATCACTATTCCGGATCCCGCCGCATGACCTCCCTCAATTCTATTATCCCACCGTCAACGCCACCTTGATGAAACTCGAAATGAAGCGCGTCATCAAGCCGTTACCGGGAAAGTATTACGTGCGTCTGATTTGAGCGTGCTCCGAAAATATTGTATCAAAACAAGGACCGAGCCCTGACAAGTAGGTCAAGAGTCGCTGGGTTCGGCCCGTGGTGTGTCAGTCCATTGCAAAATGCCCGTGCGGGTCGAGATATTGAGCATGCACCCGAATACAATCCCCGGTTCTACTAAGCTACTTCGGCTGGTATCCGCGCGAACAGATGTGGCGCTGGCGATAGAGGCTTACGATTACTACAAGACAATGAGCGACTCCCCTTTTGCAGAATACTTCGTTTTCATAATGGCCCTGTCATACGGTCGCCCTTTCTTCGAGAACCATAAAGTGGGGGGAATTCAGTGCGACTTCCCGAATTACCCCGACTTCCCGGACGATGAGATGAACACGCGCCACAAGAGATTGATTGACCTGCGGAACAAGTTTGTCGCGCATAGCAGCGCAGACGGCACACAGATTATGATAGTTCCTCCCGGGGTGAAAAACCCGGTCACGGGAGGCACCCTCGCCCGCTTTAATCACAACATTGGCAAAAGGTTCTTCTTGGAACCTCAATATATCGATTGGCTGATTCAAGTCGTCATCGCATTTATGGCCAGACTAGATATTGCTGTTTCGGATCAAATTGCACAAGAGTTCAGCCAAACGACGCTCACTGAGCCGTTCGAGCTGAAGACTGGCTGGGATACTTTTTCATGGACGAAATGACTGGCCATAGGTGGATTAGGGGTATTTCTTTCTGAGTTGTTCCTTTACTGAATTACAGACTCCAAGCATGGGGTCCGCATATTCAGCAGGATAAATTGCATGGCCTTGTGGACAGC
>JAYVOH010000225.1:0-3552 GCA_043758025.1 Verrucomicrobiota bacterium | reverse complement strand
GGAGTGGCGGCACCGAGTTGTATTTTTGGAAAAAGACCGTCTATGTGAGATCATCGAATCTCGCATAAAAGGAATCGATTGCAGCTTAACAGGCCAGGAACTACGCTCCCTGCCAGTTAATCTACACTGGCATCGCTCAGTGAAATGAATTCTTCTCTTGTAAGAATAGCGCCGGAGGCTACGCATTCTCCTCATGAAACGCCGCTCCCTTCTTCTCGCCGTCCTCGCCGCATCATTCGTCTCTGGTTTGTCCGCTGCGGATAAAATCAAAGTCCTCATTGTGGACGGTCAAAACAATCACAACTGGAAGCAGACCACGCCTGTGCTGGTAAACGCCTTGGAGACAGCCGGTTGCTTTGCTGTAAGCGTCCGCACCACGCCCGATAACAAAGCGCCGAAAGAAGCGTGGAGCACTTGGCAACCTAAGTTCAGCGACTACGCCGTCGTGGTAAGCAACTACAACGGTCAAGACTGGCCTGAAACCGTGCAAAAGGATTTCGAAGCCTTCGTAAAAAACGGCGGGGGCTTCGTCAGCGTCCACGCGGCGGACAACTCCTTCCCGAAATGGCAGGCTTACAATGACATGATCGGCGTCGGTGGCTGGGGTGGTCGCAATGAAAAATCCGGCCCATGGCTCTACGTGAAAGACGGCAAACCATTCAAAGATGAGTCACCCGGAGCAGGCGGCGGACACGGCAAGCAACACGAGTTCCTGATCGAAATTCACAATACCCAACACCCCATCACCAAGGACTTGCCCACGAAATGGATGCACGCCCAAGACGAACTCTACAGCAGACTGCGCGGTCCCGCTGATGTCGAAATCCTCTCGACCTCGCACTCCGACACGACCGACAAGGACGAACCAAACCTTATGGTGCGCAACTACGGCAAAGGTCGCGTCGTCCACACCACCCTCGGCCACGCCGACTACTCCATGCTGGAACGCGGCTTCTATTTCATCCTCCAGCGCAGCACCGAATGGGCCGCGACCGGAGAAGTGAAGCAAACCGCCACCGTGCCCAAGGACTTCCCCAACGATAAAGTGGTGCCGATTGTGCTCGAAGGGCATGCGCCGGTGAAGAAGTAATGCGAACGGCACAATTGCTGCCTCCGTTAGTGACCCCATCATTGGAGCCGTCCAGAGCCTCCTCACTCTTCGGAGAGGATTCACCATCAATGGTTGCACTGGCCAAGTGACACTTCTTGCACCAAAGAACCCTCGTGATCTATCTCGACCACAACGCCACCACGCCAGTCTTGTCTGAAGTCCGCGAGGCCATGCTGCCGTATCTCCACGAGGAGTGGGGCAATCCTTCCAGCAGCTATCGCTTCGGTTCCCACTTGAAGTCACAGATTGAAGAAGCACGCGAACAGGTGGCCGAACTCATCGGCAGCAACACGCCTCGCGAAACCCTTTTCACCAGCGGCGGCACCGAGAGCAACAACACCGCGATTCATGCGGCCATCACGGCCCGCCCGGAGAAACGGCACATCATCACCTCGCAGGTGGAGCACTCCTCGGTGCTTACTTATTGCCGCTTCCTTGAGAAGCATCATGGCTACCGTGTCACCTGTTTGCCGGTAGATCATGAAGGGCTGCTTTCCATGGCGGACCTTGTGGCTGCGCTCACTGACGACACCGCCGTTGTCTCCCTGATGTGGGCCAACAATGAAACTGGCGTCCTCTTTCCTGTCGAACAGATTGCCCAGCTCTGCCGCAGTCGCGGGGTGCCTTATCATTGCGACGCGGTTCAAGCCGCAGGCAAGCTTCTCATCGATGTGCGTGCCATCCCGTTCGACTACCTCTCCATTACCGGTCACAAGATCGGCGCACCAAAGGGCGTCGGCGCACTCTATGTGCAGAAGAAAGCCCCCTTCGTCTCCTTCATGCACGGTGGCCATCAAGAGCGCTCCCGACGCGGCGGCACGGAGAATGTCGCCTCCATCGTCGGCCTCGGCACCGCCACCGCATACGCGATGAGGAAGCCGCCCAAGTATAAAAGCATCATTCGACCAGTTCGCGATGCCTTGGAGCAGGGCATCCTCACCTGCATCCCAAACACTGAACTCAACGGCCATTCCACTCAGCGCCTCGCCAACACGACGAACATCACCTTTCAAGGCATTGAATCCGAGGCCCTGCTGCTCCTGCTCGATCAAGCGGGCATCTGCGCCAGCAGTGGCTCCGCCTGTCTCGCAGACTCACCCGATCCCTCGCATGTCATCGCGGCGATGAAGCCCGGCCCCTCGGCGCGACAGTGCGTGCGGTTTTCGCTGGGCACGGACACCAGCCTCGACCAGGTGAACATCACCGTAAAACGACTTCGTGAGTTGATTCAGACTCTTTCCGGCACCCGATGAAACTCCCGCCCGACAGCATCATCGCCCCGGAGAAGCTCCACGACTATCTCCTGAAGCGCCGGGATGTGGACGACAAGTCCAAGCTTCTTTCACTGGCTGGTTACGACCGCACCCATGCAGACCTTCTGGAGCGTGATATCCGCGCTTTGCTCACGCAGGAGGCCCAGCCCATCGAAACCACCGAGTATGTCGAGAAATTCTCCATCAGTGGTGTCCTCGTTGGTCCCAATGGCCGGCAGTTGCGCGTTCGCACCATCTGGGCGAAACTCCTGACCACGGGACAGACCCGCTTTGTCACCCTTTACCCCGACCGCTCATGAAATACCCGCTCTACAGCCATATCATTCTGGCCGAGGATATTCCAGCCAAGGGATTGTGCCGTGGCGATTTCGCTACCATTGTTGAATTCTACGAAGGCAGACCCGATCAGGAACCCGGCTATGAACTGGAGGTCTTCAATGCCGTTGGGGACACTGTGGCCGTCGTCTCCGTGCGCGAGTCGCAAATCGAAGCACCCCGGCAGGAAGAGCGGTTGTGCGTCCGTTCCGCAGCCTTGGCTGCGTAAACCGCAATGATGGGTCGCCTCCATGACCTTTAAACTCTGCAAACGCTGGGCCATCGCCACGACACCTGTCTTTGCTGGCCAGCGCTGAATCGGCAATCACGGCCCTTCGCTTTATGGGCCTGGCTCAGGATGATGGGCGCACCATGCGAATCAACTGCCCCGAAAGGGAGGTAGATAAGGAAATCGCTGCGTGAATGCGATGGGCAAAGGCACACGGGTTTTCATCATCCCGCGTGCAGGCGATGATCCCGGCGTGCTGTCCGATCGGTGAACGATGCAGGCGGAAAAAATCGATACGGTTCAGCGTGAGCACGGCGCGTTGCTGGTGCGTGGCAAACATAAGCACCTCATCATCAGGCACCATCTGGTCGGCACTGCCTGCTTCCTGCGAAGTCAGCACATCATGGCCCAGCAGCCTCAGTTCATTCACCACGCGCCGGGGAAAATTTTCGTTCGCGTAGATCGCGGCCATCACACCTCGCTGTTGGCTCGCATCGCGTTTTCGATCTCCTCCACATGGGTGCCGACGTATTGCCAGGCCGCTTCGAGGTCTTCGCGCTTCAGGTCCGGGTAGTCCGCGAGCAGATCCACATCGCTGACATTTGCGCGCCTTGCTGCTTCCA
>JAYVOH010000224.1:0-10231 GCA_043758025.1 Verrucomicrobiota bacterium | reverse complement strand
AAGTATTACCACCTAACCCTCGGTGTCATCCATTCTGAGGCAACGATCCCTTCCCCCTCTCCCTCTCCGGTGTGATTTACTTATGAGGCAACAAGGCTGGCGCATCAGTGTTCCCGCCTTGCCAACCGGCCAATGCGCGCCCTGCCGCACCCATTCGGTGAGGATGCGCTTTTCATCAGGAGTGAGGCACTCGCCCACCGGCGGCATGGTTTGCGCGTGGCTTTTTGTGCCGTTGATGATGAACAGGCTTTTCTCAGGATGCTCCGGCACGATGCGAGACTGAACCGCGAAGGCCAGCGAACGGCTTTCCAAGCTGAAGAGCGGAAGCGTCTCCCGGTTGTGACACACAACGCACTTTGATTCCAGCACTGGCTTTACATGCGTGACAAAATCAATTTTTCCATGCGAGCTATTCAAGGCCGTAGCGCTAAGCACATTCCAGTCTGCCGGAGCAGTTTCTGAATGCGATGTGACGGGTGTATGGCAGGCCATCAGCCAGCAAGCCGCAGCGACTCCAGACAAGGCGATTATCAACGGACGCATCATGATGATGCATTAAGAGATGAAGCGCATGGCGTCAAGCCATGTGCCCATTAACAAGACGATGCAGAATTACAAAGCGCCTTCCGGCATTACATCCACACCTACGCTAAGCTCCGGTTTGCCCGCGCCGATGGTTACGCCGCGCAGGGGACTTACGTCATTGAAATCACGACCCCACGCGACGGTGATGTGACGGATGGATGGCAGCAAATTGTTGGTGGGATCAGCGTCCGTCCAGCCCAACTCCTCACCACACCAGACGGAGACCCACGCGTGCGAGGCATCCGCGCCGACGAGCTTGACTTTGCCAGGCGGCGGCATGGTTTCGAGATAACCGCTGACATAGCGCGCGGGCAATCCGATGGAGCGCAGACACGCGATCATCACCTGAGCGAAGTCCTGGCATACGCCGCGACGTTTTTCAAAGACGCGTTCGATGGGCGTGGCAACATCGGTCGCTGCGGGATCGAAGATGAAGTCGCGATGGATGCGGCTGTTCAAATCACACACTCCCGCAAGAATGGGGCGAGTGGCGGGGAATGATTGCTTTGCGTAATCGGCAAAAGTTTTCTCTGGCGTGATCAATGGCGATGCAAAAATGAATTCCCCGGCAGCAGTCGCAGAATTAAAATCATCCGCGCGACAGGAATCGCGCACCGTCTCCCACGGAGGAGAGGTGGCGGGGTCGGGCGGAGTCGCTGGCGTGATTTCCACCAGGCTGCGGCTGACCACTTCCAGCCGTTCATGCGCGCCTTCGATCTCAAAATACACGGTGCCGTTTCCAAAGTAATCCGTGCGGGCCGCCCGCTCGCCCGGCTCGGGAAAGATATGCATCTCATGCCACGGACATGCCTGGGATGGGAGACTGCGCGGGGCGAGCCGCGCGAGGTAATGACTTACCGTTACCGGGCTGTCATAAGTGTAAGTCGTGCGATGGGTGATGCGGTAGCGCATAGGATTAACGTTCCCGCCGCACGGCGTGGCTGAAGTAATGACCGGATAACTGGTCGGAAAGTTTTTCCAGATTTACGCAAAGCCGCGCGCAGAGATCCGTGACAAAGCCGCGAGATTCATCATCCGGTTCCGCGAGCGCGGCCAGGTTAAGGCTGGCGAGGTCGGATTGCAGGGCGTCGGCCAGTTCCTTTTCCGATGCCGAGAAAGTGGCGCCGGGGCTTTGCTGCAACTGTGACACGTGCCGCCCGAGGGCGTGAAGCTGGAACGCGGCGGATCGCGGGTTCATATCATTCAGTAATATCAAATCCAGCACCGGGGCCAGCACCGGGCGCGCAAAGTGAAGGCGTCGATAGGTCATGCTGCTGTCGCAAATTTCCAGCATGGGTGCGAGCACGCTTTCATTCTCGGATGCAATGGTCGCGCCCGCCAGCGTGAACACGCCCAGCGCGCGCTCCAGACGCCGTCCGATTTCCAGAAAGCGCCAGCCGTGACCGCGCGTCATGTTTTCGAGTTGCATTCCGCTGAACGCAGCGAGGTCGAGCACGAGGGAGTCAAGCATGGCCAGCGCATCGGGGACGAACCATTGTTTCGTCGAGAGTTTCGCATCGCGCTCCAGACGGTTCAGCAGCCGCCAGGTGTCGTCGGACAATCGGTCGCGCGCGGCGGCGGCGTTGAAGCGCACGCGATTGAGCAGGTCGCGGATTCCGCCTTCCTCTTTCGGATCCTCCACGATCTTGCGCGCCATGGAGCGGATGGAATTAAAATCGAAGGATTGGGTTGCTTCGAGATCGATCTTCAATGCTTCGAACAATTTTACGCAGGCCGCGAGTTCGCGACTTTGCAGCTCGGAACCTTCGCCGGTGAGCCGTTGCAACATCGTGCGCAACACGCGCACCGTCTGCTCCAGTCGCTCCGCATAGCGGCCCAGCCAGAACAGATGATCAGCCACGCGGCTGGGCACACCACCGGGCGGGCGCGCCGGACGGATGACCACGGCCTGCGATGGAAGCAGCGTGGTCTGCTCCACTTCGCCATCGGTCAGCACCCAAGTGTCCTTGCTGATGCCGCCGCTTTGCATGGTGACGACCAGCCCGCGCGACGCAGGGCTGACGCGCGTAAGGCCGCCTTGCATGACGGTGCATTTATTGCCCGAGACATTGGTAAATGTCCGCCACACCAGCGAGCGCGGTTGCAACGCGCCGTCCACATAGGCGGGCGTGGTCGAGAGATTCAATACTTCCTGCGCGACCCAGTTATGCGGCTTGGCGCGGATTTGTTCCAGCAGCTCGGCGCGTTTCCGCGAGTCGGTTTCCGCGATGAAGATCGGCTCGCGCGTGCCGCGTGCAAACGCGGGCTTCACCACCCAGCGCTCGGGATTTGAAAGAACCATTTGCAGTTCGCGCTTCTGTCCGCACCACCATGTTGGCACGCTGGGCAGCAGCAATTCTTCGCCGAGAAGATGGCGGCACAAGCCGGGCAGGAAGGGATGCATGGCGGGCGTCTCGATGACTCCGGTGCCGAGTCCGTTGACGATGGAGACATTGCCCGAGCGCCACGCTTCCACCAGTCCGGGCACGCCGAGCAGCGCGTCGGAGCGCAGTTCCAGAGGATCGCAGAACGTATCATCCACGCGGCGCACGATGACGTCCACGCGGCGAAGGCCTTCAAGTGTTTTCAGATGAACGCGCCGGTCGCGCACCGTGAGGTCCGCGCCTTCAACAAGCGGATAGCCGAGATAGCGGGCTTTGAAGGCTTGCTCAAAATAAGTTTCATTATATGGCCCCGGGGAATGCAGCACCACCGACGGCGTCCCGCGACGCGAGGGTGCGAGGGCGCGGAAGCTCTCGCGCTCAGTCTCGAAATATCCCGCAAGCCGCTGCACGCGACTTGCGCTGAATTCGTCGGGAAAAATGTTCGAGAGAATGATGCGGTTCTCCAGCGTGTAACCTTTGCCCGATGGCGCTTGCGTCCGGTCGGCCAGCGCCATCCACGCGCCGCTGGCATCGCGCACGAGGTCGGTGCCCATCGTCATCAGAAAGTTTCCGCCGGGCGGGGCGATGCCTTGCACCGGGCGGAGATAGCCGGGATTGGAAAATATCAGCGACGGCGGCAGCCGGCCCTCGCTCAACAAACGCTGAGCACCATAGATGTCCGCGAGCACGAGATTCAGCAACCGCGCGCGCTGGGCCAGGCCTGCGGCGATTTTGTTCCAATCGTTGGCTGCAACAATGAACGGCATCAGATCGAGCGCCCATTGGCGGACGGTGCCGCTGGCATCGTCGTAGATGTTGTAGGTCACGCCGTGGTCGCGCAGCAGCCGCTGGATGGTGTCGTGCCTTCCGCGCAGTTCCGGCGTGGCGTGCTGCGCCAGCATTTGTCCGAATATTTTCCAGTGCGGTCGCATTTCGCCGGTGCGCTCCATCATCTCGTCATAGACACCCGGCTGGGGCCGGTAGCCGCCCAGCAAACCTCTCTCCATCGGCGTGACAGCCGCAGAAGATGGAGTTGAGATTTCGGTCGCGAGGAATTGCTGCATGATTTTTGGTGCGTTGTTGATGCGTCGGCGACGAAACAACCCCGTGGCTTACACTTTTTATGCGCGCAAGTCGAGTGTGAATGGAAACTCGCGATTTCGTTCCTCCGGCGGCAGGCTGACACGCCCTGGTGTATGACCCATCGGGAAGAAGCGCGAGAGACGGCGGCTTTCGGCTTCGTAGGAATTGACCGGGAATTTTTCATGGCTCAGTCCGCCTGGATGCGCGACGTGATAAGTGCAGGCGCCGAGACTGCGGTTGTTCCAGGTATCGATTAAATCAAACACCAGCGGCGCATGAACAGGAATGGTCGGTTGCAAACAATTCGGCGGTTGCCACGCGCGATAGCGGATGCCCGCGACAAATTCGCCGACAGTTCCCGTAGGATGCAGCGGCACGCGGCGTCCGTTGCAAGTCACGAGGAAACGCGGGTCAATCATGCCGTTCACCTTCACTTGGACACGCTCGAGTGAACTGTCCACGTAACGCACCGTGGCGCCCGCGGCAGAATCTTCGCCGAGCACATGCCAGGGTTCGAGCGCAGTGCGAATCTCCAGATTCACACCACGCTGCACGAGACTGCCGATGGCCGGGAAGCGGAACTCAAAATGCGGCGCGAACCACTCCGGCTTGATCTCGTGCCCGTGATCCGTCATGTCTTCGAGCACATCAACGAAGTCTTCCCAGACAAAGTGCGGCAGCAGAAAGCGGTCGTGCAATTCCGTGCCCCAGCGCACCAGAGGTTGATGATACGGCTGCCTCCAGAAACGCGCGATGGCAGCGCGCAACAAGACGTGCTGCGCCAGGCTCATGCGCGAGTGCGGCGGCATTTCAAATGAACGCAGTTCCACGAGCCCAAGCCGGCCGCTGGAGGAGTCCGGTGAGAAGAGTTTATCAATGCAGAACTCCGCGCGATGCGTGTTTCCGGTCACATCAATCAGCAGATTGCGGAAAACGCGATCCACCAGCCATGGTGGCACTTCCTTGTGATCGGGAATTTGATTGAAGGCGATCTCCAACTCGTAGAGCGCATCGTTGCGCGCTTCATCCACGCGCGGGTGCTGGCTGGTCGGGCCGATGAACAGACCGCTGAAGAGATAGCTCAGCGACGGATGATTGTGCCAGTAGCCAAGTAACGAGCGCAACAGGTCAGGCCGGCGCAGCAAGGGTGAGTCTGATGGCGTGGCTCCTCCGAAGACGATGTGATTGCCGCCGCCCGTGCCGGTGTGCCGTCCGTCGAGCATGAATTTCTCCGTGCCCAATCGCGTGAGCCGCGCCTCTTCATAAAGTGTCGTGGTGTTGTGCACCAGTTCGTCCCATGAATGCGCCGGATGCATGTTGACCTCGATCACGCCGGGATCGGGCGTGACCTTGATGACTCTGATGCGCGGATCGTGCGGCGGTGGTTCGCCTTCGATGATGACCGGCATCTCCAGCGCCGCAGCAGTGTCCTCGATGGCCGCGATGAGATCGAGATAATCTTCCACCTCCTCAACTGGAGGCATAAAAATGTGCAACCGTCCCTTGCGTGGTTCGAAGCACATCGCGGTTCGGATGACGGATGATGCGGACTCGCCGTGTGCTGGTGGCACTTCTCCGTGCGGTTCCGGTTTGCCTTGACTGCTGGGGCGCAGTTCCTCCGATTCGCGCAATGTTGTAGCGACGGCACGGATAAAATTCTGGCGACTCTCCGCACGTGGCGGCAGAGGAGATTTTTCTTCAGCGGGATCGCGTGGGTAAATCCACGGATAGTCCTTCTCCGCCACCCACGGCACCGAGTCCAGCGGCAGCCGCAGCCCCATCGGAGAATCGCCCGGCGTCAGATACAATGTTTCGTCCCGCAAGAACCACGAACCTGTCTGCCAGCGCAGTTCGCCATCGACCCAGCCGCGCTTGATGGGCAGCGCGTAGCCGGTGATTTCTCCGAGGCCGCGCTGGAAAATGCGCGCGATGCGTTTGCGCTCCAGTTCATCCTTCAGGTTCGATTTCAGCGGATCAACATTGGAAGGCAATCGCCGTTCTTTCCAGAGGTAGTAGTAGATGTCTTCGTAACCTGGCATCAGCCATCGCGAGTCCGCGCCGAGCGCCGCAGCAAGCGTGATCGCGAAGTGACGCGCATCATTCGCCGTATGCCCATAGTCTTTGGATTCATCAGCAATGAGATTGTCATTAACCCAGACAGGCACGCCGTCTTTCCGCCAGAAACAACCCAGTGCCCAGCGAGGAAGTTGTTCGCCGGGATACCATTTGCCCTGCCCGTAATGAAGTAGGCCGCCGGGGCCGAACTGCGCGCGCAATCGCTTGATGAGTTCGCCGGACAGCAGACGTTTCTTCGGTCCAACAGCGGCGTCATTCCATTCAGCACCGTCGGGGTCGTCAATGCTCACAAAGGTCGGCTCGCCACCCATCGTCAGCCGCACATCATGCGCGCGCAGATCGGCATCCACGCGGCGACCGGCTTCATCTATCTGCTGCCATTGCTCCTCTGTGTAAGGCTTGGTCACGCGCGGCGATTCATGAATGCGCGTCACGGTCATTTCGAACTCGAACTTGGTCTCGCAAGGCTCAACCATTCCCGCGATTGGCGCCGCGCTTTGCGGATCGGGCGTGGCCGCGAGCGGGATGTGACCTTCACCGGTGAGCAGGCCGGAAGTTGGATCCAATCCCACCCAGCCTGCGCCGGGCAGATACACCTCACACCAAGCGTGCAAATCCGTAAAATCGCTCTCCGCGCCGCTGGGTCCATCAAGAGCTTTTTGATCCGGCTTGAGCTGGATCAAATAACCGGACACGAAGCGCGCCGCGAGACCGAGATGCCGCAACACCTGGCACAACAGCCATGCGGAATCGCGACACGACCCGCTCATTTTCTCCAGTGTTTCTTCCGGTGTTTGAATGCCCGGCTCCAAGCGGACGAGATAGC
Organism: Verrucomicrobiota bacterium; assembly: GCA_043758025.1. Classification (GTDB taxonomy): domain Bacteria; phylum Verrucomicrobiota; class Verrucomicrobiia; order Verrucomicrobiales; family Verrucomicrobiaceae; genus VFKE01. The sequence continues at coordinate 3,277 of JAYVOH010000224.1, read as the reverse complement.
GGATGTCCTGCCAGAGTTTCTGATTCAGGGCGACGAGAAAATCAATCGTGCGCGGCCGGGGATCGGTATCTTTTTTTAGATGCAGTTGTCCCGATTCCGGCAGCACACCGTGGCGGTGAACATCCGCCGGAACCTCGGTATGTGGCGTCGGCGAGGGGCCTTCATGAAGCCGCGGCAGTTTTAGGATTTCACGCCGCACAAAATCCAGCAAGCTGGCAATGCATGGCGTGAGCGGCAATTTGAGCTGGTAGGGATCTAGCTCATGCGCCAGCACCGGATCGTAGGCGAAGGGAAACTTTTCCGCGTCGGGCTCAAGAAAGAAGTCAAAGGCATTGAAGACGGCCAGCTCCGCGACGAGATCTACCTCCACGCGCAGTTCGGTTGCCTTGTCCGGGAAGACCAGCCGCGCGAGATGGTTCGACTGCGGATCCTGCTGCCAGTTGATGAAGTGCTTTTCCGGCAGCACCCGCAGCGAGTAGGCGAGGATGGGCGTGTGCGCATGAGGCGCGGGCCTCAACCGCACCACATGCGGAGAGAGTGACACCGGCCGATCATAGAGATAGCGGGTGACGTGACGGAGGGCGACGTGAATGGGCATGAGGAGGGGAGCGCGCGACTGCGCAGTCCTCATCTAGCAGCCGCCGTGCCATGTAAGGCCGGTCCTTGGGCGCGGCTACAGATGTGCGCAAATTCCAACCGTCTCGCCGTTTGTTGAGCCTCCCCTGCCATTGTTGACAGGGAAGGCGACTGGTTCTAGCCGATGGACCTGCGAGGGTCTTCCCCGTAGGTGTATTCGGTCTGAATCACATTGTGACGACTCTTCACGATGACTTGACCCAAGGGCGCTGCCTTGGCTAAATCTTTAGTTTGAGCCAAGACTGCCGACTTGGTTTCAGCGACGACTGACGCCCGTTGGGCACCTTGCAAGGTGCCCTGCCATCCTTGCGGATGCGGTCTTACTTCATAAACTTTTCGTTGTGACATTGATATTCACCTCCCTTCATATCCCAGTTGGATGTTGACAAATTATACAAAAATGATCACATTGTCAACCATGAACGTCGTCAACGAATCAGGTATCTTCGCCTTCCGCCTTGCTCAGGCCCGGCGGATGCGCAGCATGTCGCTTCGGGAACTCTCGGAGCGGCTGGAAGGCGCAGTAAGTCACGCGGCGCTGCACAAATATGAGCAGGGCGTGATGAAACCCGATGGCGCGGTGCTCGCCGCGTTGTGCAAGGCACTCGGGCAGAAACCAGACTTTTTCTTCCGGCCCCAAGCCGTCAATCTGGCAGAAGTGGAATTTCGTAAGAAAGCATCGCTCAAGGCCAAGGACGAGGACGCTCTTAAGGAAAAGGCATCGGACTTCTTCGAGCGATACCTTGAGATTGAGGACATTCTCGGTGTGGGTGGTAGCTTCGAGAATCCCCTTGGTGAAACCGAAATTCGTGAACCGTCAGACATTGAGCATGCTGCGGATGAGTTGCGAAGGAAGTGGAAGCTCGGCATGGATCCGCTGCCTGCTGTAGTGGACCTGCTGGAAGATCACCACATCAAGGTCTATGAAGTCAATGATGCACCGAATGAGTTTGAGGGCTTTTCAGGCCACGCGGGAGAGGTGCGGGTGATTGTGCTGAACCGCAACCGTCCCGCCGATCGGAAGCGTCTGACTGCGCTCCACGAACTGGGGCATCTGCTGCTGACCTTTCACAAACAGTTCAGCCAGACTGAAATCGAGAAGCTCTGCCATGCATTTGCGGCAGCGCTTCTGATCCCCAAGGCTGTCTTCAGTGAGGTCTTCGGAGGGGAACGCACCCACTCCACCACCCGCGAACTCGTTGCCATCAAGGAACGCTGGGGTCTTTCTTGCTCCGCCACCATGATGCGTGCGGGACAGTTGGAATTGATCGCACCGTCATCATTAAAGCGCTTCCACATATTGTGGCGGAAGTGGGGCAATGACAAAAAAGAACCGGGCGAATGGGGCGGCTCGGAGGAAGCGGGGCGTTTCCTCGCGCTGGTCCATCGTGCGGCAGCCGAGGGATTTGTAACTCTGTCGAAGGGTGCCTATCTCGCAGCCCAGCCCCTTGCTGCATTCAGGGCGGATTTGCAAAAAGTCCCATGAGAATAGTCGTGCATGATGCCTGTGCGTTGATCGACCTGCTACAAGGCGGTCTGGTGAATGCATGGGCGCATTGCGGCATTGAGATTCACACGACGGAACTAGCGCTTATCGAGGTGGAAATGGACGATACTCCATTGCACGCGACGGGCGTCCTCAAGGTGAAAACGCACAGTGTCTCGGAACTCTCCGCATTGCACTTGTTCAAAAGCAGCGTGAAGCGCTCGCTCTCCCTGGAGGATTGCTCAGTGTTGCGCCTTGCCCAAGAGCTCAAGGCACCTCTGCTCACCGGTGATATGGACTTGCGAAAAACGGCTGAAGCTAGTGGCCTGCGCGTGCACGGGCTTATTTGGGTGCTCGACACCTTGGTAGAGAAATCATTGCTCACACAAGCGAAAGCAGCGACGGCACTGGAAACTTTGTGCCGTTCAGGGAGCAGGTTCCCTGCGCATGAGGTGGAGCGGCGATTAAGGGACTGGAGGTAGGACATTCTAGAGTGTTATTCCGCAACAAACTACCTAGATCGCAAGACTTGAAGTATCTTGTCCAGCTCCCTCATCAGCTTGGACAAGCTTCTCTTGCCATCTATCTTGAAATGAAAGCTGGCGAGATTTCGGCTTGGTAATTACGCGAGTAGTCCTTCATCACCACCAGCACCCATCAGCAATAATCGAATGAATAAAGCCACCCGAGCCGCTTTCATCATCGCGCGATGCGTCGCCGCTGGCTTCGTCTTTTATGCCACTGCCAGACACTCATACAATTTCTACATCGTCACGCGTTGGATTGTTTTCATCACGAGCTGCTATGGACTCTGGTTGAGCCGCTCCCGTTTTTGGCCGTCGTTTGCCGCTGTTTACGGCGTCTTGGCCGTTTTGTTCAACCCGCTGCTGCCGTTTCACTTCGCACGTCCGACGTGGCACAATTTGGATATTGCGGCGGGTGTGATTTTGCTGGCGTCGCTTTTGTTCCACTGTCCGCCAAATGACTCCAACGCAGATGACGATGGTAGCTAAGGTGCGAGGGCAAGGTGAACAACACTCTTTCCGCGTGGATGACTAGTGTAGTGCGCGCTTATTGGTGTAACAATGGAGTTTTTGGCGGGCTCGGGTGACTTTGGCCAGGATGTCGGTGGCTTTGGCGGTCCACACCAAGGGG
>JAYVOH010000223.1:0-10290 GCA_043758025.1 Verrucomicrobiota bacterium | reverse complement strand
GCGGAGGCTCGCCTCGCTGCGCTCGCTCGCAAGGGCTTCGCCCTTACTTTCCGGTTTTGAGTGCTACAAGCAGTCCGGTTTTGACCGCACCGCGACACCCTTTTACCAAAATGAAGGCGGCTGAGTCACCTCAGTTGCCATGGTGTTGATCGAATGAGGCAGGCAGATGGCCTGAGCTTCTTTTGCGTTACCCAATCATCTCAGGCCATTCCGTGTGGAAGAACTGCCCTTCAGGCTTGTTGGTGTGCTCCTTGGTGTGGGTTGCCGAAGAAGTCGCGCAGCAGCTTGAGAAGGGCATGACTATCGAGAACCACCTGTGATGCGGGCATTCTTGGCTTCCTCCAGTTCAATTTCCGTGCGCTTGTGCTTGGCCCATTGCTCAGCAAATGGTTTATCGCCGGGTTTGCGCTTCAAAATGCCGCGCAGCCTGCGGATGGTGACCGCAGTTACCGGCTTGAGCAGGATGCCCTCTGGAGTGGCTTGAACCATGGCCTTGGTGCCGTCTTTAATGTGAAATTGTTTTCGCAACCACATGGGAATGACCACCTGGCCCTTGGCGGTGAACCTGACGGAGCTTGATCTTGCTGTGGCATCCATGTCGTAAAATCTGACACCAATTCAAAAGTCCGTCAAAAATGCATTTTCCTACAAATGCAAAACAGACGGACTTCGCCGGTAATGCCGCTTTCGCTCTATTGGATGATGCGGGCATGAGTGCCCACGCTCCTCTCGGACAATCCAATCACCTCCGGCCATTCCGTGTGGAAGAACTGGCCTTCGGTTTGTCACTTCGTTTGTAGCCGGCGTGATTTGATTCCAAAAATGTTCAATCCGGGTAAAGTTTAAGCAGTCTTTCAAGCGGTTCGTCTGGATGGCAAAGGATCACGTCAAACGGCAGAAGGGAGCCTTCGTGCAGATAGCAGTTGCGCGGCAGTGCGTCGATGGCCAGAACCTGAAAGGCGTAATTAAAAAACAGCATGTGGCCGGAAACCTTCGGCAGACGTGTCCAGCCGGAGGATTCGAAGAAATGTTCAATCTCGCGGGGTGTCGCAGGTTTCCCATGATACTGCGGCTGGCTGATGACGAAGGAAACGTTGCCGTCCTCCCACTGGACGACAGAGTGAAGCTTCACCCGATCACGATAGACATCGTTAGCCGCGATCCATCGTGAAAGATACTCGACGGGTGTTGCAGGCAGAAATTCAATGGCCTGGCGCGTCGAGGATGCTGACTTATCCCCACGAAGATTGACAATAGGATGAGAGACGATCTGAGGAATCAGTCCGAAACGGGGGGGAATGGTGATTTTTACCACCCGTCCATGAGCCTCAGAAAGCTCGACGGCGTGTTCCGTTCCGTAATGTAGATCCGTCGCCGCAGCCTTGAATTCCGGCCAGGTAAGCCGGGCTTGCTTCAGGATTCCCAGTTCGCCAGCGATAGCACAAGCTTGTTCGGCTTCGATTTTGATGAGGCAGGACCTGTCACCCCCAAAACCCTCGAAGTCGTGCGGACGAAGGTTGAGTAATCGCTGCCTGAATGCTTCAAGTGAATCACCAAGCCCCGCACGCTTTTGGCGCGTGGTTTTTGCGGATCCTTTTTTTTCGATTTCACAACGGACGACTATGCCTCAGATAATGTCTGCGGTCAACGCTCTGATAAATCACCCAATCACCTCCGGCCACTCCGTGTGGAAGAACTGGCCTTCGGGTTTGTCGGTGCGCTCGTATGTGTGGGCGCCGAAGAAGTCGCGCTGGGCTTGGAGAAGGTTCGCGGGAAGGCGGGCGGCGCGATAGCTGTCGTAGTAGCCGAGGGACGCGGAGAACGCGGGGACGGGCAGGCCGCTGCTGACGGCGAGGGCGACGACTTCGCGCCAGTTCTGCTGGGTTTTGCTGAGCAAGTCTTTGAAGAACGGATCAAGCATGAGGTTCACCAATGTTGGATCGCTGCGATAGGCGTCGGTGATGCGATTGAGGAACTTCGCGCGGATGATGCAGCCGCCGCGCCAGATGGCGGCAATGCGGCCGAGGTCGAGGCCCCAGTTCTTTTTCTCGCCCATGGTTTTGATGAGGTCGAGGCCTTGGGCGTAGCTGATGATCTTAGAAGCGTAGAGGGCGTCGTGAACTTTCTTCACGAGCGCGGCCTTGTCGGTCTTGATGCTGCCGTCCGGCCCGGTGAGTAGCGTGCTGGCGGCGACGCGTTGTTTTTTCTGGCTCGACAAAATACGCGCTTCCACGGCGGCGTTGATGGTGCTGATGACGATGGCATTTTCCGCGCCGTTGATGAGCGTCCACTGGCCGGTGCCTTTCTGGCCGGCTTTGTCCTGGATGAGTTCGACGATGGGTTTGCCGGTTTCGGGATCGATTTGTTCAAGCGCTTTTCCAGTGATCTGGATGAGGTAGCTTTGCAGTTCGCCCTCGTTCCATTCGTTGAAGATCGTGGCCATTTCATCCGTGGTGAAGCCGGCGTGTTTGAAAATATTGTAGGCTTCGCAGATGAGCTGCATGTCGCCGTATTCGATGCCGTTGTGGATCATCTTCACGTAGTGTCCCGCGCCGCCGGGGCCGATGTGAATGACGCATGGCTCGCCATCCACTTTGGCGGCGATGCTTTCAAAGATCGGCTTCATCACTTCCCAGGTGCTGGCGGGGCCACCGGGCATGATGGACGGGCCTTTGCGTGCGCCTTCTTCGCCGCCGCTGACGCCTGCACCGATGAAGCGCAGTCCTTTGCCCGCGAGATACGCATCGCGGCGCTCGGTGGTTTTGTAGAATGAGTTGCCTCCATCAATGACGATGTCGTCCTTCGAGAGCAGCGGGATCAACTGTTCAATCACCGCGTCCACGGCATCGCGATCGCTATCCGCCGTGGCGGTGGATTTGACCATGATGTGAATCTTGCGCGGTGTGGCCAGGCTCTGGACGAACTCTTCGAGCGTGTGGCAGCCGACCAGCTTCTTGCCGGGATGTTTGGCGATGAACTCGTCCGTCGTGGCGGTGGTGCGATTGAAAACGCTAACTTGAAAGCCGCGGCTCTCCACGTTTAGCACCAGATTTTGTCCCATCACGGCGAGGCCGATCAAACCGAAGTCACTTTTGTTGCTCATGTTCTTTTTTGTTTTCGAGTTGTCCGCAGCTATTCTGTCAAAGCGGGTATTCAACTAACCTCAACCGGCCGCTTGGCAACCGGGAAATTCTTCATGCATCGCATGAATTTGTCCGCTCAGTTCTTCTTGGTGGTAGATGCCGCCATGCTGGCGCGGATGTTCTCAATGAACTTCTGGTCGTCCTCACTGAGCCGGGCCAGCGCTACCTCGAAGGGTTTGTGGTCAATGAGCAGCCGCGCTTTGGCGTCGCGCACCACGCTGGGATGATCCGGCATCTGTGGCGGCGTGGCGGGCGTCGGTTTGGCATCTGCCGCGATTTTTGTCTCAACTACCAAATCCTCGAAAGCGATAAGTTTTCCGAGGAGGGATTTTTCGTCACTGCTCTTCCACTGGCGTGGTTCGCTCAGCGAAATATAAGAGATGGTGCGGACAGTTTTTTCCTGTGGCTTGGGCTGGCTGATCACGCCGACGTTGCTCGAGCTGCCGCCTCCGGTGGTGCGGGTGGTGAATCCTTTCGGCGTCGCAGGCACTACCTGCGCGCTGGCTATGGCAGACCATGCGGCCAGCAACACCGCGATCACAAGAGGCGTGGGACAAAGTCTGTGCGAGTTCATGTGATAAATTTAACAGACTCCGATGGCCAACGGCAAGCTTGATCTTGCCGCTGATGTCGCGGATGGCTTTGCGGTTCATGGCCGCGTTCAACATCCATCTTTCAGAAGCACCCATCATCGCAGGGCCTTCGGTCTTCGCTGACGGCGAGGGCGCGGAGGCGCAATTCCTCGGCGTGGTGCGCGGCGCAGAGGACGGGAGGGCGATCAGCGGTATCGAATACAGCGCCTATCTCCCGATGGCGGACCATGAACTCGCCGCCTTATGCGAACGCGCCCAAATCGAGCATGGGGCGCATCGCGTGGAAATCCGCCACCGGCTCGGCTTTGTTCCTGCGAAGGAACCAAGCATCATCATCCGTGTGTGGACGAGACACAGCGGACTGGCGTTTGATTTGTGCCGGTGGTATCTCAAGGCGATCAAGACCGGCGTGCCCATCTGGAAAAAGCCGGTGTTTTCCGAAAGGTGAATTGACTTCGTGCCGTCTGCTTCTTACAACGGTATCGACGCATCGCGCATGAATCTTCCCAACAAGCTCACCATTGCCCGTCTGTGCCTGACGGTGGTGTTCGTCGTGTTGTTCTATGTGCCGCTGGCCAACCGGGTGTCGTTCGCATTGATTATCTTTCTCGTCGCTTCGTTCACGGATTACCTCGATGGCGAAATCGCCCGACGGAGGAATCTCGTCACAGATTTCGGCAAACTCATGGATCCGCTGGCTGACAAGATCCTCATGGCTGCCGCACTCGTGATGCTGGCCGCCGAGCCGCGCGAACCACTGCGACTTCCTGCATGGACGGTGATCGTGGTTCTCTCACGCGAGTTTTTTGTCACCGGCATCCGGCTGCTCGCGATGAACAAGGGTGCGGTGTTGGCTGCGGAGAAACTCGGCAAGCACAAGACTCTCTGGCAGATGATCACCGTCGTCTATTTCATGGCCGCGCGCGCCAGCGCGGAACCGCCCGGCCCCGGCGGTGGTGAACCGATGATGCAGTGGGCTGCGCACGCGTTCGAGTGGAAATGGTTCTCGCCCCACGTGTTCGGTTTCTCCTGCCTCGCCATCATGGTCACGCTCACGCTGATCTCCGGCCTGAGTTATTTTTGGAAGAACCGGGCGATGTTTTTGAATGGGGCGCAGGAGTGAGGGTGCTATCACCCAACTATTCGATTTGAATCTTCTATGTTCGACCTTATCATTCCGACGTGACCGCGATCGTGTGTGACAATTCCACGTTAATCTTGCCCGTTGAAGTGTGCCGAAAGGGCACGCTTGAGCACGGGACGCGCTTTGATGTGACCGTTACCGCGCATGGAGATTTAGTGCTACGACGGGAACGGACAAGAAAAATGTCATTACTGGATCATCTGCGCGGCATAGAGGGCCTAGAGATTCAGCCAAAAGAAGAAATTCTCGGTGATGCCATCAAGCTGTGACTTTCTTGCTGGATACCAATGTCATCTCCGAGATGATGATGCCGCTGCCTGATCCCGGTGTGATGGCTTGGATGACAGCAAATCAGGACGAGTGCAGCCTGAGCGCGATCACCTTGGCGGAAATGGCGCGCGGCGTTGAGGCGCTTGCTGACGGCAAACGAAAAAACGAACTTACGAAGCGCCTCGCTTTTCTTCAGGAAGACTATAGTGACCGCATACTGCCGGTTGATGAAATTGTGTCGTGGGAGTGGGCGAGATATGTGAATCGGATCAAGGCTGCGGGGCATGCAATTTCCGTGATGGACAGCTTGATCGCTGCTACCGCACTTGCTTCTCGTCTCACGGTTGTCACCCGGAATACTGGTGACTTTTTAGACGTCCCGACATTGAATCCTTTCAGCTCTGCGGAGTCACCATGACGAAGGAAGATTTGGTCAGACACTGACGAACGGTCAAAGGTTTTTGGGTAAGTAATCTAGGAATCCTTCAAGCTGAATCAGATATCAACTTGTTAAATTAGTTTGCACCGCCTCTGGGACGCCAAGTCACTTCCACTCCGGTATCCTGAATCCCAGCGCAATATACTTCGCGCGGAAATCGGCGTCGAGCGCGGCGAGGTCGTCTGATTTGAAAAGATGCTGCGCATAGTGGCTGCGGATTTCCTCGATGGAGGAATCGCTTCTGAGATAAGAGGGCGCTGGCTCGCCGCCGCGGCCTTGAGTGCGGAACCAGGCGGAATCGGTGGTCAGCTCGTCGAAATAGAGCCGGATGCGACGGGCTTCGCCGTTGTCCGCCATGTGGAGATAGTAATGCACGAGGAACATGGAGGAGAGATACATGCGGTGAAGCTGGATGTGGGCGGCCTTGGAATTCACGTTTGTGGACCAGTCGCGGTCAGTTTTTTTCACCAATTCGCTGGGTCGCATGATCCAGCTTTCCGGCAGGCGCACTGGCACTGCGCTTGATGGCGCAGGCGGTTTGTTTGATGGAGAGGCCATGACTTGTGCGTCCTGTTCGCGGCTGAGTTTGTCATAGGTTTCCAGTCGTTGACGCAGAGCCTGAACCCGGTCGCGCGCGCCGAGATAGAAGACGCCGTTGCGATAAATCATGTTGCCCGCGTATTCGGCCAGGCCTTCTGCCACCCACTTGGGCATGAGCGGCAGCAGCTCCGCCGTGGTCTGATGCGCCATCTCATGGATAAGCACGGTGGCGTGGTAGTTGTAACTCTTGGTATTGCGCCCGGCGAATTTCTCAATGCCGAGGCTTTCAAACGGGACCAGCAGCATGCCTTTGCCGCTCATGTTTCCCAAGATAAAAACACCTGCGCTGCCCGGCGGCCCGCCAGCGCGCTCATAGACCATGCGGCTCTGACAGATGCGCGCCCCGAAGGTGCGGCCTTCCAACGGCGGGAAGTGCAGCGGCAGTGAGTAGATCAGCCGCAGCGTGCCTTCCGCCACGGTGGCGAAATCGTTCATCACGGATGCGGAAACCTCGGCATCGCAATTGAATTCATAATGCGGGCTGTGGAAGTTGAAGACTCCCTCTTTGGATTTGCCACCGGTGAGTTTAATTTCCGGCTGGAGCACGGTCTCCGGCCAAACTGGGGGCGGAAGCTGTTGTGCGGGGGATTTGTCCCTGGCCCATTCGTTCAACCATGCCTGGTCACTGGCGGACAGTTTGCCGATGGGTAACAAGGCGCGTTGCTTGCCGGCCATGAAGACGACAGCGTTACCTTGTTCGAGGCCGAGGATTTCGGCCTCGATCATTTTGCCGCCGCTGTTTTTCCATTCGCGCGCAGTGAGGCTGGTGCTTAGAAAGAGCAGGGCCCACAACAGCTCAAGCCGGATGCACGAGTGTCGCTTCATGTGCAAAATGATGATGGAGCCGGTCGTGTCCGTCCAGTCAATTTCGCGGTGAGAAATTGAATTTGGAGCGCGGCGTTATTCGTCAACGCCTGTGGTATTGAGGGGAACCTTGATCTCCTGGCCTGTCTTTAGTTTGGCGCCGGGCTTGAGGTCATTCATCTCATAGAGCTTCACGGCGGTGATGTTGAAGGCTTCGCTGATGGTTTGCGGGGTCTCTTCCTCGCTCACAATGTAGCGGCGGAATTTCGGCTTGGCTTCTGCGGGTGGTAATTCTTCAGCGGGGCTTTTCTTCTCAAAGAAGCTGGTGTCCGTGACTGCGGAAGCGACGATGGAAGGGGTGGTGTTCGCTATTTCAGGTTCTGGTTTCGCCACTGGTTTTGTGGGTTCTTTGGGCGTGATTTTGCTTCCACCCGGCAGGTTGAGCTTCATGCCGGGCCGGAGTTTTTCGGAGTTAACGCCTGGGTTGGCCTGGGTGAGGGCCGCCACGGTCACGCCGTATTTTTTGGCGACCAGATAGTAAGTGTCCTTTTCGGTGACGAAATGGGTTTTGGCACTGGAGGTAGTTGACTTGGTTTCGACCACCTCCTTTTTTTCTGCGGGAAGAGTGAGCTTGGTTCCTGCTTTGGGAAGATCGGGGTCCACCCGCGGATTGGCTTTTTCCAGATCCTTCGAACTGATGCCGTATTTCCTGGCAATGACGCGGAATGATTCACCCTTGATCACCAGATGGGTGGCAGGGCGTGACCCGGAAGCGGGGGCGTCAGTTGGTGGCGGGGGAATTTTGATGCTTTGTCCGTCGCGCAAGGTGCTGTTCTCCAGATGATTGAAATCCATGATTTCACCCACGCTCACATTGTGCTGTCGCGCGATGGACCAGAGTGTTTCCCCGCGTTTGACCTTGTGAACGCCATCCTTGTCTTCGCTCGTAGAGTGTTTGGCGGTATCCGCAGTGGATTTTTTTTTTGTCGTGGTGGATGAGGCGGGGGTGGTGGCACCCGAAACGAGGACGGCAGAAAAAATCCATCCGCCGAAAAGAAAGATGACTGGCCTCATGCGATTATTTTTACTATACTAATAATCAATTTCAACTAAAATTATAGATACAGCGTTATTAAGCTACTCGTTATGAACAGTTTTTCGGGACGCAACCGGCACATTCGATCCCTGATTTCATTCGGGGCGCTTGTGGCGGGTTTCGCGTGCCTTTGGCAAATTCCAAAAATCTGGGAGAGCAGTCTGCAAGCGGTCACTGCCGCAGTGAATACGCGCGATCCTTTTGCCGAGGCTCTGCGGGGCTGTCTCGTCGTTGTCGATGCCGGGCACGGTGGACAGGACAGCGGCACGGCGGGTCATGGCTTGCAGGAAAAAATCGCCACGCTGGAGATTGCAAGACGGGTGGAACGCCGCTTGAAAGGATTCGGAATTTCCACGCGAATGACGCGCACGGATGACACTTATATTGAGCTGGAGGATCGCAGCACGCTGACTTCAAAGCTGAAAGCGACCGCATTCGTCAGCATTCATCTCAATGCCTCCACGGCGGGTGAGGTCGCGGGACTTGAAACGTATTTTAGTTCGGCACGCGCTATGGGCGAGGCGGCGCCGCAGCGGCAAAGGCTGGCCATGAAATCATCCAAAGCCATGCAGGATCAACGCAGCGAACTGCTTGCTTCCATCATCCAGCGCCGCGTCTGTGCGACCACGGGCGCGGCTGATCGCGGCGCGCGGGACAGCCGGCTTTATGTTGTCTTGCATGCGCACTGTCCTGCTGTGCTGGTGGAGTGCGGCTATCTCACGAACGGCGAGGAGTGCGGTCAATTGAAGCAAGACGCCTATCAAGAAAAGCTGGCTGCGGGCATTGCCGATTCCGTGCGGCAGTATCTGCTTGTCACCAAGATGAATTCGCGTCGCGGCTATGTGATGCCGGATGCTCAGCTGCCCTTCGCTGATGCGGGCAAACCTTGAGCCACGGCAAAGTGTCACGCGGCATCGGGTAACTGCACGTAGGGGCTTTCCTTCAGTTCGATGCGTTTTGATCCGCTGAGCAGCTTCCACCATTCCCAGATGCAACCGATCACGATGCCGAGGACCAGCACCAGGAAGATGCCGGCAACTGCGGCATCGAGATAATTGTTCCAGAGCATTTTTTTCATCACGCTGAGATCCGCTCCGGCGACGCTCATGGAAATTTTTTTCTCCCAGTCCGCAGCTTTTGCCAGGAAGCCCCATTTGTCATTGAAGATCAGCATCAGCCCCGCTGACAACGTGACCACGAGCAGATAGATCAGCGGAATCAATGTGGTCAAAATGTAGCGCACACGGCCCATCTTGATGAGCACTGTGGTTCCCAGCGCGAACGCGATGACGGCGAGCAGTTGATTCGCAACGCCAAAGAGCGGCCATAAGCTTTTGATACCGCCGTTTTCATCAATCACGCCTTGATAAAGAAACCAGCCCCAGCCCGCCACGAAAGCAGAGCTGGCGAACATGTTGCTCGCCCACGACCGCGTGTTGCCCAGCGGCTTCCAGATTTGCCCCAGCAAATCCTGCAAAATGAACCGCCCCACGCGAGTTCCGGCATCGAGCGTGGTCAGGATGAACAGCGCCTCGAACATGATCGCAAAGTGATACCACAGGCTCATCATGCCCTCGCCGGGGAAGACCGTGGAGAACATGTGCGCGAGGCTGACCGCAAACGTGGGCGCACCGCCCGCGCGACCGAACATCGTCTTCTCTCCGAGTTCGGCGGCGAGCTTTGTCATATCGGCCTCGGTCACAGCAAAGCCTGCGCTGTTTACTTTCGCGATGACAGCGGCGGGTTCGGATCCTTTGGCGCTGTTGATGGCAAAATATTCGCCGGGTTCCAGCGCGCAGGCACAGATCAAGGCCATGAGCGCCACCAGCATTTCCGTGACCATGGCGCCATAGCCGACCACGCGGATGGCTTTCTCGTTGTCGAGCAGCTTTGGCGTGGTGCCGGAAGAAATTAGTGAGTGAAAGCCCGACACCGCGCCGCACGCGATGGTGATGCACACGAACGGAAAGACCGGCCCCGGCACGATCAATCCACCGCCGTGAATGAAGCTCGTCAGTGCGGGCATTTTTAACATCGGCATCACCCAGATCACCACCAGTCCAAGCACGCCCACGGTGCCTAGTTTCATGAACGTGCTCAAATAATCTCGCGGCGCGAGCAGCAACCACACGGGCAGCACGGAAGCCGCGAATCCATAGATCATGATGCTCCACGCGAGCGTCGTGCCATTGAGGGTGAAC
>JAYVOH010000222.1:0-10306 GCA_043758025.1 Verrucomicrobiota bacterium | reverse complement strand
GGGATTCCTTGTCCACTCTGAGCGATTGCCTGCGCTCGTTGGGATTCGAGGTCGCGCGCTTCAAGACCGGCACGCCCTGTCGCATCAACGGTCGCAGCATCGATTTCTCAAAGTGCGAACCCCAACCCGGTGACGACCCGCCACCTCGTTTCAGCTATTTAAGTGGTGTCTTGCCCGATGATGAAGGGCTTTTCACCTTGAACCGCTGGCAGCGTGAAAAGTTCCACGTGGAACAATTGCCTTGCTGGAGCACGCGCACGAATGCTCGGACGCATGAGGTAATCCGCGCGAATTTGGACAAATCGCCCATGTATTGCGGCATCATCGAGGGCACAGGGCCGCGCTACTGCCCGTCGATTGAGGACAAGGTGGTCCGCTTCGCCGACAAGGAGCAGCACCAGATTTTTCTCGAGCCCGAAGGCCGGCACACGAACGAGTATTACGTCAATGGCGTCTCCACCAGCCTGCCATTCGAAGTTCAGCTAGAATTCATCCGCTCCATCGCCGGACTGGAGAACGCCGAGATCATCCGCCCGGGCTATGCCGTCGAGTATGATTACTGCCCGCCCACGCAGCTTCAGTCCACACTCGAAACCAAACGAATTTCTGGACTCTACTTCGCCGGACAAATCAACGGCACTTCCGGCTACGAGGAAGCCGCCGGGCAGGGCTTGATCGCCGGACTTAATGCCGCCCTCAAAGTTCAGGGCCAGCCCGCCTTTGTCCTCAAACGATCCGAAGCTTACCTCGGGGTCATGGTGGACGACCTTGTGACCAAGGGCGCAACCGAACCCTACCGGATGTTCACCAGTCGTGCCGAATATCGCCTGCTGCTGCGTCAGGACAATTGCGACCTTCGCCTGACTCCCATGGCGGCAGAGCGGGGGATTGTGGATCGCTTCCGCTCCGAGCACACGGCGGGCAAGGCCACCTTGTTGGCCGACCTGAAAAAACTAACCGCAACGACGAATCACGAAGGCGTGCGCTTGGAGCAATGGATCAAGCGACCCGACAATCACTGGCCCCAACTGCCGGAAGAAATCCGCCGCGAGTTCACGCCGGAGATTTGGAGTCTCGCCGAGAACGATATCAAATACGCTGGCTACATCGCCCGACAGCAGAACGCAGTCGATAAATCAGCCCGTATGGAGGACAAGTTGCTCCCTGCGGGGCTGGACTATTCAGTCATGAAGGGATTGAAGCGGGAAGCGCAAATTAAACTCGATACCATTCGTCCCGCCACTTTCGGTCAAGCCGCGAGAATCCAAGGCGTCACACCAGCCGATCTGGCGATGGTTGAGGTCTGGTTGCGGAGATCAGGCGAGCAAAATTAAATCGCCTTGTAGTAATCGCTCTTACGATATTTTCCTTTAATCGTCTCTTCGCGTTCCACCTCGCCGCGAACCGCGCGCAGAACCTTAAATGGGCCTTCCTGAATCACGATCTCAAATTCCGCAAACGCCTCGCTAAGATGCTGCTCGTAAGGGAGATGGCGATTGGCCACCATCCAAAGCTGCCCACCCATTCGTAGCGAACCAAGGGCCGCAGCAACAAATTTTACCCCTAGCAGCGAGTCCGGCTGCCGACCTTCGTGAAATGGGGCATTCATCACGATACTATCAAATCGCGGCTGACCAATTCCCAGCGTCACATCCGCCCAATGATATTCCACCTTGGCTTCAGTCTTGATCGTTCCCAAATTTTTCCGGGCGCAATCCAGCGCCACCCGATCCGCCTCATAAACGTCTAATGCCTTGATTCCCAACCGATTACGCAACAAAAAATCCGATAGATATCCCCAGCCCACACCAAAATCGGCAACATGGCCCCGGATGACCTCAGGCAGATGAGCAACCAGAAGTTTCGATCCCTCATCAATTTCATCCCAACTAAATAAGCCACGCCGCGACCAAAACCGGTCATCCACCACGCGTTGCTCTTCCCCAAAGGCATGCCATTGCTTGAGCAAATCCGCGTCCAGAGACTCCGTCTTGCGTGCCCAGAATGCGCGACAGTGATTTTTCGATAGAGTCTCAACTTCGCCCGCGAGTTCTGCCATATGCACCTCGAATCGTTTCGCACCCCAGTCATTGTGCAATGACACCACCAGCAAACCGTCATCCGCCAGCAATTCCATGCCCTGCGCAAAATCCGCCAGCGTCAGTTCCTTCTGCCGCTCCGGCAGCAGCAGAACGAGGGAAAACTTTCCCTCGACAGTGTCAGCATTTTTCCAGCCCGCTGCCTCCAGGTCCACTGCCGCAGGCTTGAAATCCTGCACGCAAATCAAACGGTCACCAAACTGGCGCAACCCCTCATGCGGCCTCGCGCGCAGGAACGCGACGCGACCCTCGCTTGGAGTGAGTGCTGGATCATTCTCCAGCGCTAACATCAAAGTTTCCAGTGCGGCATCGCGGTCAGGGGATCGGCTCATAGGGGTGTTCACCAAAGAGCCATTTGACCAAACCGCAAGCGACGTCCGCGACCGCGCCGCAGAGAATGCGCGTGAAATATCTTCTACCGATGCTTTTGTCTCTCGATGACCAGCCCGGCCACACCGCCCGTGAAAAAACGCCTTCGATGGCGCAGGCTCGCAGCGTGGTGCCTCGGTGCTGGGTTTGTCCTGGTGGTCTTGCTGATGGTCGCTACTTGGTGGCTGTGGGCGTATCGGGTTGATTATATTAACCGCTCGCTCGCGTCCATGCATGGGCGCATTGAGAATCTGACTTTAACGAATGAAGCGGTAACAGTGCGGGGCTTTGAACTGCGCGATGCCAAGACCAATGATCTGCTGCTGCGCCTGCCGGTGGTCGTTGTGAAGGCCGGGATCAGTGATGCCTGGCATCGCCGTGCAAACCTTGTGACGCTGAATAACGCGGAGATCAGCATCAGCGAATCGTATTTGAAACATCTGCTCAAACATTCTGATAACAGCGAGTCTTCCAATCCTATTACTTTGCCCGGCGGATGGAAGATCGCGCGGGTGGAATTGCTCAATGCGCGGCTGCAATACATTGGTCAGAATGGAACTCGGGAGGAGGTCATTGCAAATTTTTATGCCGATGACCTCTTTACTGGCAGCGATGGCGCGCTCAGTGTTGGTGAGCAAAATTTAACGATCAAAGCGAGTGCTGTCGCGCAGAGTGAACGCGCACCGATCACGCTGGAATCCCTTCAGATGCGCGGTCAGGTGCATCAAGGACAAATCACGCTGGAGGAGCTTTCGATTGTGAAACCGTCGCTGGCGTTGACTCCTGAACTGCTCAAAATTTTTGAGCGCGCGAGCGTGACTGATGATGCGAAGCGGCCCGTGGCGAAATCCAACACAGTATCGTTTGTGCAAAAGCTGATCATCAAGCGATTGAAGTGCGATGACGCCACGCTGAGCGCGACGGGGTTCACTCCGGGAAACATCGCAGGCATCGCGTTGCCGGAGATCAGGGCGCAAGTGAGCTATGAGATGAACGACTTCAAATGGAGTGATGAAAAATCCATTTCATCAGGCACGCAGTCAGTGCGCATCGAACATCTAAAAATCAACCCGCCCACGGGCGCGGGAGGAATCACCTGCCGGGAAATTACTTTGCTCATGCCACCACCGCACGAAGGGCGCTGGATGATTGAGCAGTTGTCGTTCCGCGAGCCTGAAATCATCTGGACGCCGGAGTTGCGGAAATTGCTGATGCCGCCTCAAAGTAGCAAGGGCGTCCCGCCCTTGTCAGAAGCGAAGCAAGAGCGGGACTCTCTTGCTACATTGTTTATCGAAAGCGCCAAAGTGCGGGATGCGCGCATCTCGATTGCGGATGCGGACTTGCTTCCAATGGAACTGCGCGGTTCTGCCACCGTGAGCTTGCAAGATTTGTTGCTGGATGAAAAAGGTGCGCACTCAGCAGCGGTGCAAACGCTGGAGTTGAAGGATGTGGTGCTCGGCATTCCCGCCAAGAAACCATTCTTTGAACTCGCGCACGGTGAATTAGCGATCAAGCCAGATGCGTGGAATGAATCGAAAGCGGTGGAGAAACTTTCACTGACAAAACCCGTGGTGCGAATGCGCGATGCGAATACGCCGTGGCTTACCGAGAGCGCTTCTCAGCCTGCAATTGCTCCGGTCTCGAATAACGGAGTCAGCGCCTTTGACTGGCAGCAGATTCACTTTGGCACTCTCGAGATTGCGGACGGAACCATCGACATCAGTGCGCTGCAAAACGGGCAGGTGGTCGATGTGCAAACAAATCTCATGGTATCGACAGACGCCGACAAGCAGGGATTGCATCGCTTGCGGCTGGAGAATTTTGAGGCGCGTCTTCCGGGGCTTACGCTCTTTCCGTTTCCTGTGGCGCGGTTTTCATTTGTCGAGGCTGCGGCTTCTTTTCCGGCGGTGTGGAAGGATCACCGCGTGGAGTCGCTTCATGTCGGTGGTGCGAACATTGAGGCCAATGAGGCATTGATGAAGTTCTTTGAAAGCACTTCCCCCACAGCACCAGCGACGGACAATAAACCCGCCGTGACCGAGGGGCCGGCGTGGAAGATCGGAGAGATGAAGATCATGGACAGCCACGTCACACTCACCAAGCTGGTGCCGGGAATGGACTCGGTGAATTTTGAGGTGTCGCTCGATGTGAAGGATGCGCCGCTCTCGACCGAGGGACTGGCGGCGGACGTCGCGCCGCAGCGCATCGAGCTGGCCAACTTGCTCGTGCCTTCTCCCTACGGAGGGCCGCCGGTGGCGAAGCTCGACAGCGTGTTCGTGAGTTTTTCAATGGCGGGACTCACCAAAAAGCAAATCGACAAAGTGGAGATCGTCAGCCCCACGCTGTTCATTGGCGAGCCATTATTCTGGTATGTGGATTACTACCGGAAGTTTGCGGAGCAAGGCAGCCAGGGAAGCGAAACCAAGATGGCCGCAGCCGACAAGACGTTCGCGCTCGAAGCTGCAAGTGCCGCCGTCGCACATCAGCCGAAGACCAGCGACGCCGCATGGGACGTGCGCACCTTGCAAGTTCACAGCGGCAAGCTCGTCATCGCGCCCAAGGGCGTGCCGCTGGCAGGATTCCGCACGCCGTTTCCATTTAGCTTCACCAGCGAGGTGACACGCGGCACCCTGGAGGCGGATTTTGAAATCCCGGCGGATAACTATGAACTGCCGGACATCAAGCTCGCATTCGAGGGGCTGAGCGGAAAGGTGCAGTTCAACCTTCCGATGAAGGGCCGCGACAACAACGTAACTGAAGTCTTCAAGGTCAAACGCATCCGCTGGAAAGAACTTCACATCGAGGACGCCTTCCTCACCGTCACTTATGACGCGGCGGGCATCTACGGGAAATTCGGCGGCAACGCTTACGAAGGATATGTGAACGGCGAGTTCAACATCTACCTCGATGATGTTTATTCTTGGGACGGATGGATCAGCGGGAAGGATGTGCAGACGCGCGAGATCACGCAAAAAATGTTTCCCGAATATTTTTTCATGGAAGGCAAGGTCGCGGCGAATCTGATTGCGGTCGGCGACGGGAAGGAAGTGCATCAAGCCGATGGAACATTCACCAATCAGACTGCAGGGAAGTTTTCCATCCAGGCCCTGAACGATCTTATTAAAACCCTGCCTGAAAGCATGAGCGGGGTGAAGCAGCAACTCGCGCAGATCACCTTGGAAAGTCTGCGCGACTTTTCGTATGACCGCACGGAGGGCAAATTCCGCACCTATGGCCGCGAAGGACGCGGGACGATGAAATTCATCGGCCCCAATGGAACGCGGAACTTCGAGATCAACGCCTATGACCATCGCTGGAAAACGGATGAACCGCCTAAAAAAGAAGGCACAGAACAGCCCGCTCCTTGAACATTGAATTTTGGAATTTGAAAAATTGCCACATACTCAACACGATGTCGCTTCGCCCCATCACCCTCTCCATTGCCTGCGCTCTTCTGATCAGCTCATGCAAGCTGCCAATTATCAATCTGGCCACGCCTGATGCCATCAAGGTGGATGTGACCATGCGGCTGAACATTTATCAGTATCGCGGCGATGAGAATGCCAAGCCCGGCGCGGAGCAGGTCAGTTACGAGGAGGCTGTGGTGCGGCAGCGCAATCGCATGGCTGAAGTGCAGACCTTGAAGAACAACCGGCTGGTCGGCGAGGATCATCGCGGGATGCTGCATTTGCGTGAGAAGCCCGCAGGCGACTGGGGTCGGCAGGTGGAGGAATCGGTGAACAAGGAAAATGAAGATCGCACGATTATGATTCGCCACGATGCCAAGGAAGCCGACAAACAGATTCACGAGATCGAGGAGTCGCGCTGGAAGGGCAATATCGAAAAAGCCTTCAAGGGTGAATGGATCGAGATCCCCGGCGACAAGCCCAACACCTTTAAATGGGCGCAAGCCGAGGGACCGAAGAAAAAGGGCGAGGCGGAAAAGAAGCCGTAACGAAAACTTGAGCACTCCGCCGGGCGAGCCTACGCTCGCAGCCCTATCATGGCAGACATGCGCATACTCGTCACCGGCGGCGCGGGCTTTATCGGCTCGAACCTTGTTCACTATCTTCTCGGCAAAGCGGAGAAAGACCTCGGCGTCACCATCAGCCGCGTGGTCAATCTCGACAAGCTCACCTACGCCGGGAACCTCTCCAGCCTTGACGCCTTGAAGGGCGACGCCCGCCATGTCTTTGTGCAAGGCGACATCCAGAACGCGGAGCTCGTATCCTATTTGTTCCGCGAGCACGACATCAATGCCGTGATGCATCTCGCCGCAGAATCACACGTGGACCGCTCCATTGATTCGCCGGAGCAATTCATCATGACCAACTTCGTCGGCACCTTCCGCTTGCTCGACACCGCGCGTGTCTGGCATCAGGAACGCAGCGCCGCCGGAAAGAAAGACTTCCGTTTTCTGCATGTCTCCACCGATGAAGTCTTTGGCTCGCTCGGGCCGAACGATCCCGCGTTTAGCGAGACCACGCCTTATGCGCCGAACAGTCCGTATTCTGCGAGCAAGGCCGGCAGCGACCATCTCGCCCGCGCTTACATCCACACCTTCCACCTTCCCGTGGTCACGACGAATTGCTCGAACAACTACGGCCCGTTCCAGTTTCCGGAAAAACTCATGCCGCTCATGATTCAAAAAATTCTGCGGGGTGAGAAGCTGCCCGTCTATGGCGACGGCTCCAACGTGCGCGACTGGCTCTATGTCGAGGATCATTGCCGCGGACTCACGCTGGCCCTCATCAAAGGAGTAATCGGTGAGACCTACAACATCGGCGGCAAGTGCGAGATGAAAAACATCGAAGTCGTTCACGCGATGATCGCCGCCGTGAATGCCGAGCGCCCCGATTTGAAGCGCACGCCCGAGGGGCTTATTACCTACGTCAAAGACCGCCCCGGTCACGACCGGCGCTATGCGATTGATTGTTCCAAGATCGGACGTGAACTGGGCTGGCAGCCGCAGGAGACTTTTGCCAGCGGACTCCGCAAGAGCGTGCGCTGGTATCTCGACAACGAAAAATGGGTGTCGGACATCGAGAAGAAGTATCAGCTTCAGAGGCTTGGGCAGGCCTAAAAAATTGCTTGTAGGGCGGGCGCTCCGCCTGCCCAAATTTATCTTCGGCAAGCGGAGCGCTTGCCCTACAATCCACAGAACGCATGAAACGACCCATTCACCCCGGCGAAGTTCTGCGCGAAGACTTTTTGAAGCCCCTGGGCTTGTCCGAATACCGGCTTGCCAAAGACATTGGCGTTCCACCACGCCGCATAAATGAGATTGTGAAGGGCAAACGTTCCATCACGGCGGACACGGCATTGCGATTGGCCAAGTATTTCGGCTGGCCGGCGGAAATTTGGCTAAATTTGCAATCGCATCATGACCGCCAGCACGCGGAGGAAGCCATGCGACCGGTGTTGGCGCGAATACACCGATGCCCGGCCATGGCAGCAGCATGAACGACGACGACGAAAGCAAGTAAAGCAGTTCCCACTCACCCAATCCCCGCCGCATCAGCGCCGGTCAATTCCTGAATTTCATTCGCCAGCTTCTCCGCCTGCGATTTCAATTCAGCCAGTTCAGCTTTGATGCCCTTGATCTGCTTCTCGACCACCTGATCGAAGAACTTCGGCTCGCGTTGCACCAGTTGGTGCAGTTCCCAATCTGGACTTTCCTTTAGCGCATTTGTCGCCTCGATCACGGCGAGGATTTCAGCTTCCAGGCTTTCCCAGAGCCGACGCAAGTGCGCGATTTGCTCTGAATCCCCAAATTCAATTGCCGTCCAACCCTGCCGCAGCACAAACGCGACAGGATCATCTGCTATCGCGCGCAGTGTTGCCAGATCGCCGTTGTCTTTCGCGGCATTGATGGCGGCAGTCAGCCGCGTGTAGGTCTCCAGCTTTTCCGGATCGTCCATGTAGCGGTCCGGATGGAACAGCTTCACCAGCTTCTTCCACAAGCTCTTGAGTTCGTTCTCCTCGTCCTGCGAAAGCTGCCGCTTCGATTCCATCGAGGCACTTGTGTCCTGATACTCCTTCCGTGCACGGCGCTTAGATTGTTGAAATTCTTTCTCAACCTTCTTCGCCTCGTCCTCCCCGTGCCGTAGCAGCGTATGGATAAATGCTTTGCGATATTGCACCACCAGACGCAGCCGGTCTCGCTTTTCGTAGTGCGGACGCAGATGCTTGAAAAGACGCGCCTGCAACGATGAAACCTTGACCTTGTCCGAGGTATAGACAGCCTCAAGGTCTGCAAGACGCGCACGAGCAGCGGCTACCAACGCACGGAACCGGGGCAAATCGGGATGGATGTGTATGATGATGCCAACGGTCGTGGCGGCATCCGGTTCTGTCGTCGCAATCGCGGGGACGGTCAGAGTTCCCTTGTTGCCTCCGTTCTCAAGTTCGTGCAAATACCACTGCCCCATTCGCGCACTGAGCGCGTTACTGGAGCTTGCCAGCCATTCGAGCCATTTATGAATTTCAGGATTCTGATGCGCCTCAAAAATTGAACGCCCTTTAAACTTCCCGAATGCGAGTATCGAGGGATACCACTCTTCGGCAGTGTAGCAAACAATGTCATCCCACGATTGCAAACCCCGCTGCTCGCCGATTGGTCGCAACACCTGTGTGAACAAATCGGCGACCGTGATCACATCGCCGAGAGCTGCGCGAGCGTCATACACTGGCAGTTGATAATACTGCGCGAGCGTTTGCAGTCTGCAGTTTTCCATAGGCAGGGGGTCAAAAAGACGCTGGGCCAACCGCAATGCACAGAATCCCGAGCCTCCGATGGAAGGAATTTTGAGCCTTTCCCATTCAGGTTTCAGAACCTGATCTAGTTCGTATTCAAGATTGTAAGCAACGAGCGGCAGTGTGGCGGTGTAACTGGCAAAAGCGGTATAGACGAACCGTGCTTGTTCGCCATCACGTTCCAAAATCTCGCGTGTATAGCCATGCACCCGCGAGGCTTCCGGGGGAATGTCAATGTTATGGTTGATCAGCTTCCTGAAGGGTTCGCCGACTGGTTTCCATCCACGCATCCGCTGTGCAGCGATTTCGACCACAGAAATCGGCGCGACAAGACTGGTCGTTTTTGTCTTGAAAAGAAAACAAATTGTTTGATGCATGCAAAAATTCTTGGCAAGAGCGTTAAGACAGACTTGGCGTCCCTATTCATCACTTCTACTAATTGGGGTAAAAATCTTGGTCGGAGCGCTGTAGCAGAATTGTCTTTGAATCATCAAACCACAGGTTCTCAAGAAATTGCAATGAACGAATATTCAAGATTTCTAATTCATTAGACTTGCAACTCAGCTCATTTAAATTCGGAACATGGGTCAAATTTAACTCGGTTAGTCTATTTTCATCACAACACAGTGAAGTCAGTTTCGAAACACCAGTCAAATCTAGTTTTCTCAACTTATTATTTACACAAAACAGTGTGGTTATCTGAGGGACATGCGTTAAATTTAGTTCCTTCAGATTGTTGATGCTGCATTCCAGCATTGTTAACTGTGGAACATGGGTCAAATCTAATTCCTTCAAGTTGATGTTGCTGCACTCTAGCGCAGTCAGCTTTGAGACTTGCGTTAAATCAAGTTTTTTCAGGTTGTTGTCACTGCAATCCAGCATTGTCAGCTCTGAGACACTGGCCAAATCTAGTTTGATTAACTGGTTATTATGGCACCTCAACTTTCTCAGCAGAGGGACTACAGTAAGGTCGAGAATGTTGATTCGGTTATTTCCGCAAGATAGCTCGGTTAGAAGCGGAACTTGGGAGAGGTCAAGGCGAGATAGCCCGACCGATCGGCAATACAACCCTCTCAGTTGCG
>JAYVOH010000221.1:0-25854 GCA_043758025.1 Verrucomicrobiota bacterium | reverse complement strand
GCGGCCACGGCCAGGGGGGTGATGAGTTCCATCATGGCCCGCAAGATGATAAAGCTGGGAATGCCGGCGTGCATAGGTCAGGCGCTTAAAGCTCCGGTAGTGGAAAAGGTGCGGCTCTTGCCGGTGATGACTGAGCCGCGCGGTTTGGCCAGCACGGCATTGCTCTGGGCAGCGGGACCAAGTTGCAGCTCTCCGCGCCCGATCTGGCTGAGTTGTTTCCATGCCGCCTCGTAACTGGCGCTGTGAGGGAAGCCCTTGTCCTCATAACCGCGCCGCGCATAGCAGAGGCGCGCGGCCTCCAGGCTGGTGACGTGTTTGAGAAACGGGAACGAAGCCGGCGTGGCGATGGGCACCGTGTATTGCAGGCTGAGCACGCCGTTGACGGCCAGCTCTGCCGCGTCCCGCACGCCAGTGAACATCTCCGGGCTGCCGTTGGCATCGTCATCGAGCGCCTCAGTGAGCCAGGCTGATGGAATCAGGGGCTTGAGGTCGTCGAGCAAGATGTAGGGCATGGCGGAAGAATAGAGAATGGAGGAGAGAGAATGCGGATCAGCCTTTGGGGGCGAATTTGTCCAGGACGCCTTCCAAGGCGGTCAGGAGGTCTTTGAGGGTGTTCACGTCCACGCCCTCCCGCTTGAACTCCGCGGGGCCTTCTGGCAGCGCGTCGTGGGTGCTGATGCCCTTGCGCAGACAGGCGGCAGAGCGGTCGATCTGGGCGATGAGCTGCTGGGCCGTGCGGCTGGATTCTTGGGCCACGGTGCGGGCTTTGCGGGCTTCAGGGCTTGGCGCGGCCAGACCGCCGACAATGGCGCGGGTGACGGGCTTGGCCGGCAGCGTGCTGGGCGGCGGCATGGTGAGGGGAACGGGGGGCTTGTCCATAAGGATGAAGGATGGGGGATGCAGGATGAAGAAAATGGATTCTCTTTACTCGATTCTCTATTCTGACTTCTTGGCCTTGGCAGGCTTGGCAGGCTTGGCAGGCTCGGCAGGCTTGGCGGGCTTGGTTGCTGGTTCAGCAGCGGCCACTTCATCACAGGGATCGGTGATGACGGTTCCGTCCTTGTGCAGGAGCGGTGTGCCAGTGAGAGTTAGCGCCAAGCCGTCCAGATCGGAGGCCAATTTGGCGTCTGCTTCACTGGGGTCTTTCTGCGCTTTGACTGCCGCGCAGAACATGGCGGCCTGCATTCTGAGGACAAAGTTGAAACGTGCGGCGAGCGCGGGGCGTTGGGCGTAAACTGGGATCATGGCTGTGATGGGGTTCGGAGTTATCTGGTTCGGCTGAGGTGGCGGCGGGCACTTGGGGAAATGCCCGCCGCGCTGGACGGCAACCTCAACAACACTACTGAAGGAAAAGAGCGGCGGGTTGGGCCGGGTTTGGATGCCAGCCCTGATGTGAAGACGCGCCCACCCGCCGGGGGCTTGATTGTTTATGAGCCGGAGCTGCCCCAGATCACCTCAGGGAATCCATATCCAAGGGCGTAAGCCGCGTAGATTTGGTAAAGGAACTTGTGATAGCGCAGGACGTATTCAGCGGATGGATTATCCACCGTGTAATAGGTCCAGGGGATCAGCTCCTGCTGGATGAAGGGCTTCAATGGGTTGCCGTAGTCCGCCAGCAACCAGGCATCTTGCAGGCCGGCAGCATCCAGCTCCGGCCAGGTGACGACCTTCGCGGTGCCCATGTCCACGTTGGTGGCACCATAGGCGTTGCGATCTGCCACCAGGATTTCGCGGGCGATACCTTCGTTCTTCACGGAGGTGATGAGGCGCAGATCAATCCCCAGGTTGAGCGGGCGTCCTGCCGCGTTGGTGCGGGCCTTCAGGTTGGCGCGCGCCAGGCGGAAGTTCGCGGCAGTCAGGGGGGTGTGCCCCAAGTTCGTGAACTTCGCAGCGCCATCGTAGGCTTGTTTGTCCACGCCAAAGAACGCGGTGCCGGTGTAGTCAACACCCACACCATTGAAGGCGTCCACGATGAGCCGGCGCATGAGCTGGTCTGGGTGATAGCGACCGTTCGCGCCCAGGAGCTGAATGCGGGGGGCCAGCAAACCGTATTTGTCGGTCTGCACTTCAATCTGCTTCAACTCCAGGGTTTCTTCGTATTCCTTGTTGAGAATGGAATAGTCCTGGGCGCGCATCCCGTTGATCTGCGCTTCATCCACCAGCTCGCGAATGCCGGCAGTGGCAGACAACCAGTTGTGCTGTTCCAGCAAGCCCGTGGAAGGCGTCTTCATCACGAGGGATTCAGACAGGGGGGCGGGAGAAGCCGCGAAGGCTTCCCAGAATTTGACGGTGTAGCCTTTGAAGATGGCCGCTACGTTGCCTTGGGTGACGAGCATATGTTTATGAGTTTATGGGTTGACGGGTTGAATTGGGCTTATTTGACGACGCCGGCGGTCTGGAGGGCCGTGAGAAGCGCCGCCACATCCACTTGCAGCGCGTTGTAATTAGTCTTGAGCGCGTTGGCCATTGCCACGGCGGTTGCCAGGTCAGTGGCGGTAGCGGTGGCGTTCTGGGAGCTGGTAAGGCTCAGCACCGTGGGGACGGAATTGTAATGGAGGACGAAATCAATCCACGCGATGGTGACGCCGGCGGAGTTGGTCTCCACAGACACGACATAGCCCGCCTTGGTTTTGTTGGTGGCGGTGTTGGCCACCGTATGATCATCCTCAACGTAGGCGAATTTTCCCACATGGGCCTGAGTCAGGGCATTGGTGCTGCTGTTCGTGTAACCGAAGACACCGCGCCGCACCCGGACACTCAGAGCACCGGCACTGCCAGTGGAGTTGTCCACTGTGGCTGCGCAGCGACCAATGACCCGCTGCCCGGCGGTGTCCGTGGCCGTGACAGCATAGCCGCTGGAGTTGAGTGAGATCATCGCCCCGGCATAGAGCTTGGTGGAAGCGGCCACTGGAATGATGGCCACGAACCCGGACTTTTCTGGCACGTTAATTTCAGTGGTGGTGGACGCGGCGCGGAGATCAGGCTGCCAGAGGAGGCCGGCAAAGATGAGCAGATAACTGAGGATGGAGTTGGGTTTCATATTGAGGTTGTTTTGTCTTGAGGATTATGCGGCGGCGATGATGAGGTTTTCCGCGCCGCTCGCGCCGCCGATGATGAGGTTTTCCGCGCCGCTCGCGCCGCCGAGCTGCACAGTTTGGAATGTTGCTTGATCTGCGTTCCACATCTGGAACACAGTGGCTCCGGTGCCGGTATCAACACTGAGCCGCCAGTTGGAGTTGGGGTTGTTGCCAAAGAAGCTGGCGATCTGCGGGAGCGGGCGGGTATCCACCCACACACGTTGGCCATCCGCTTCAAAGCCCCGGAAGAAACCGGCGAAGATGTTGTTGTCGCCAGGGTCGAGACTGACCGTGATGTCGTCTTCAATAAAAATTGGCTGGCCGTAGCGGGCCTGCACCACGGGGGCGCTGCCGGAATTTTTATAGAGGAACACGCCGGTGAGGAAGGGCACCATCATATCTCCGTTGGCACCCGTGGAATTATCCACCGTCTTTTCAATGCGCCCCTGCACGATCAAACGCGGAGCGTCTGCGGCGGGAGCGGCGCGGCCATCCAGCATGTCCACCGCCACCATGCGTCCGGCCGAGTAAACTGCGCCACCCTTGGCGGGCAGCGAGTAAACCATGTCAAAGCGCGTTGGTGTGATGAACTCCACGGAAGGAAGTGATGAGTGATGACTAGGCGGCAGCGGTGAATTTCTTTTCCGTGCCGGCCATGGGCTGGTTGCCGTGGATGATGGGCACGCCTTTTTCAAAGCTCTCCAGCTTCACGCCGATGGCGGCGCAGATGGCGGTTTCCGCCTGCTTGTCTGCCTGGCCAAGGCCGGGGCGCTGACCGAGGGCCAGCATCTCCGGCGTGGTGAAGTTGACGCTTTCCGTGACCGGGATCGCCGCGATGATTTCTTTGACCTGGGGCGCATCCAGCGTGTAGCGGCCCTGCTGATCTTTCTTCTTGAGACCTTCGGGGATCTTCTTGCCCTGGCTCGCGGCCAGCGTGAGTTCGCCTTCCACGTCGCGGTTGTGCGCGGCGATGGTGTTGTCAGCGACCAGCTTCTCCATGGAAGTGGCGATGCTTCCCACCACGGTTTCAAGGCGGGTGAGGCGGTCATTTTCAGCAGTAGCGGCGGCAGCGCCGGTCTTGGGGACGATTGTGGGTGTGGTAGTAGTGTTCATAGGTTGTTCGGGTTCAGTTTCGGTTTGCTCGACTTCGAGATCGGTTTCGGGATTCTGGGCGCGCACCATTTGTTCGAGTGCTTCAGCCAGATCAGCAGGGGTGGCGTCCTCGCCCAGGGCGCAGAGTTCGCGGGCAAAGCTGAGGACGGACTGGACATCGGCATCCCCTTCCAGTTGGAACGCCTGCATGGCAGCGGCAATGGCCTCCACAAACTCCGCGCCGGGAACTTCCCCGTGCTGGCAGAGCGCGACACTGTGAACGCCTATCACTTCCCGCGTGGCGGGATCGAGAATGAAAAAGCCGGAGACATCCGGGTAGCCGGCCGCGCTAGTGATGCCGGCGGGCGTGTATTTGTCCGCCACATAATAAACGCCCTGACCGCTGACCACTTCCACGTGGCCGTGCGCGGCGAAGTCTTTGGGGTCTTCCTTGTAGTTCGGATGACCGGGGATGGACTGGTGCTCAAAGTCGAGACTGACCGTGTCCCAGCCTTTTTTCTTTTGCGTGGCCGCGAGCTTTTGCACCGTCATGAGGCCGACGTTGAACGTCACTCCTTGGGAGCGCACTTCATTGGCACCCCACCTGGCTATCAAGATGCGCTTGGGCAGCTTCTGATCATCGCCCGAGCGGCAGGCGTAGGAGATGCCCGCGCCGATCACCAGGGGAATCCCCATGTGCTTGGTGCTGGCGCTGCGGCGCGTTGTTCTTGGCATGGCGCATCATGCGCGCAGCCCTTTACTGCACAGCGCAGCGCCCATCCATCGGGGCTAATTGTCGAGTGCTCCGCGCCTCTGCGTGAGTTTTCATATCACAATTTCTTGTGCAGCACAAACTCATCCATGATGTCCTTGATCCGTTTCTGCGCGGGGATGGTGAGCTTGTTATTGAGGATTGGAAAATAAGGCCGTGCCGGCATCGGGCGTGATTCACCGCCGAGCTGATGGATGGCCGCATAAGGCCGGTCACTGCCCACGGTGACATTCATGCCGCTGACTTGCTGCACGCGCAGTGAGCGCCACAGCGTGGCCTCCTTGCTCTTGAGTGTGGCCGGGGTGCCGTCTTTCTTGGCTGCCCACGGCGCGGGCCGGAGGGATGCGTTGTTGAACGCATCCTTGGCCAGTCCCACGATGCCCACGCCGATGCCTTTCAACAAAGGCCGCGCCCCGCCGGCGCTCATGCCCTTCAACATACGTTGCAGGTCCTTGGAAACGTCATCACGTTCCAGTTTGAGGCCGAAGGAGGAACTCATTGGTGTGTCGGTGTGTCGGTTGGTCGGTGCTCAGGATTCTCTCTACTCACTACTCTATGCTCTATTCTGCCGCCACAACTCCGCAAACTCCTCGGGTGTCGCTCGTTCCTCAACAGGCGGTGGCACCACCGGCACATAGTTGCCTTTGCTCTGCGCTGCCGCCTTGCGTTCCTTCAGTGCGCCCATGGCCAGTGAAAGGTCTTCCTCAAACTTGTCCGGGTTGCCGATGAGATTCGTGAACTTCAATGCACCCTCGCGGCGTTCGTCTTTGTGGATGCCTTGTTTGATGTGGCCGATCACGCGCAACAGATCGTCCGCTGTGAACGGAACCTTGCGCCACTTGAGCCATTCATACCATTGGCGGAGACGCTGGAAATTGAACTCCACCTCATAGCTGGTTTTTTCACAGTAGAGCGCGTGCAGCACCTTGATGCTCTCTTCGGAAAATGGATCTGTTTCGGTGGGCATGTTGAAGGGTTGAAAGGTTGAAAGGTTTAAAAACGGCGCTGATGTTGAAACACGCGCGCGATGGAATCTTTGAAGGCAGCCTGTTCA
Source organism: Verrucomicrobiota bacterium (assembly GCA_043758025.1). GTDB lineage: Bacteria > Verrucomicrobiota > Verrucomicrobiia > Verrucomicrobiales > Verrucomicrobiaceae > VFKE01. Next base: position 19,859 of record JAYVOH010000221.1, on the reverse strand, counting down.
TCATCCATGTAAAACCCGCGCACCCTGTTTCCCTTGGGAGTGAGCCAGACGAAAGCGTAGGACGTGCCTTCACGTTTGCGCTCTACGCGGTATCCATCGGCACTAAACGCTACAAGCAGTGCCATCAGATCATTGCGATCATCCAGATCAAAAGTGGGGGCGTTCATTATGCCAACTCGGTTGTTATAAATTACTGTTCTGCGGATTTCCGCCCTTCACATAAAGCACCAACACGATCAGTCCGAGCACGGGGAGCGCGGCCAGCATGAGTCCTAGTGCAATAGCGAGGATTGAAAGAAATCCCACCACCGTCAGGATCGCGTGCGCAACTGCCCACGGAACAAACACGATGACGTGGATCAACCGGCCAACCACCGTTTTTGGGTGCCAACCCATAGGTGCGCAGTCTTTCTGCCAGTGGTCGAAAAAGCTGTCCGAATTGTCATCAAGGGATCGGAACCATCCGCAAATCTTTTTCCAAACGCGGGAGAGAAACGCAGAACAAGGCTCTGCTGCCGACTTCGGCGGGATTGTGGTGGGTGTGTCCATATTGTTAGTCGCCTTGCGGCAGAGCTTGGTCGTTCTGTGAAATCGGCTCGCGGTTCTTCTTGAACCATTTGTTGCGTTCTTTTCGCGGGAGTTGGCAGGCATACACGGCCTCGCGGTCGATTGTGGCGTTCGGGAATTTGTCGATCAAGTCCATGATCGGGTCTTGCCACGGACAGGTTTTGCCGGTCTTCGGATTGTATAAAGTGCTGCCGTGTATCGGTTTGAATCTCGACAGCATCCACTCCAGACGACTCACGGCCTCCCATGCGAGCATTTTCCAGTTAGTCTCAGAACCAGTTAGCGCAGCGCAACCGCACTTGGCCTTGGAGTTGGACGGTGATTTTCTCGGCTTGTCGGTAGTGGTATTTTTCTTCATAAATTTAATCGGATTGAGTCGTGCGGTTGCTGGCCTCATCGTTCAGTCTTTGATTTTCGCGAAGGCCGCGAAGCCATAGACTGCGGAGATGATGCCAGCGCCGATGAGAGCGCCCGATGTGCCCCACGACACACCACAGCCAGCGGTGATGAGGGCGAGAGCGAGGAGCAGGAAGATGATTCCAGCGGTGATTTTGTGTGCGTCGTTCATGTGTTTTGGTTGTTCGAGACTGAACCATGCGGTGCAGCCAAAATTCGGGGCGTAGTTGTCTTATTCCGAGGCGACGCCCTTCGCGCCCCGATTTTGGCTGACCTGATCGTTCGGCTGGGATTTTGCGGTGGCACCGGGGGCATTCGAGGTCTGGTATCTCGCTCATGCTCTCTCCCATGGTTCGAGGTAATCCAGCCCGATAAACTCAAAGACTTCCCGCTCACTGCGCATGGGGATGACTTCGCCGTCGCTGCGGCGTTCGTAGCCGGAATGATACGGATGCCATTTGTAGCCGCGCTCTTGGGCGCGGGTGGCGATGAGCATGTTACTGGCCGCGCCGCCAGTGCGGCACACGAGATAGTTAAACCAGTTACTTTCCGTGGCAGTGAAGAGATCAACCGGCACGCCAGTGGCGACGTGCTGCATGAGCTTGTTTTTCGGCCCCATGGCGGTGCCTCCCTTGATGTTCAATCGTGGCTGAAGGATGCCGGCCTTGATCAGGTTGCTGATGAGAACTTCCGCCATGTTGCCGGTGACGGGCAGCAATGAATCCAGCGGCGTGATGGTGCCCATGGTTGGAATAAAAAGAATTTCCACATCGCCCACTTCAGTCTTCCGCCGGCGGAGTGACCCCGCCACCACCAGCCGGTTTGTTACCGGCCTGAGTGCGCGGATCACATCCCGCGCAGCGACCAGCGCCGCCTCGCGGTCGTATTTCGTCTTGCCGCTCATGACTTTTCGAGTTGCTTAATCCTCCGCTCGATCAGCGCGGCCTTGGTTTTTTGCTTTGTGCCCAGACAGATGGACAAGGCGGCTCGCAATGCGGATAGATTCTGATGATGAGCGAGGCCGGACTTGAGATCATCCACGCTGGTGCTGGTGAGGCGCTGGGCCTCAACGGCGGGATCCTCCCGCTGCCAGTCACAACCCGCGTGCCACAGCTCGTGATACGCATTCAGCTTGTTCTTCTGGTCCGGTAGTGATCCAATGCGGCTTTTGAAGTTGGAGTAACTGATGGAGCGCATCAGGTAGTTGCCGATCACAGCCCAGGATTGAAATCCCACCACCACGCGCCAGCGATAGTCTGCTGCGGGCCAGCACTGGATGTCCGGGAGCTGCGCGCCAAGATCGACTGCCATTGCGGTTTTGAGGTTCTCCAGATCACGCCGGACGCGGGCGCGGATGTGGTATTCGTTCGTGCCTTTGCGCACGACGGAAAAGAAACCGAGATCAGTGCAGAGCCACATATCAGAGTTCTCCTTTCAATGCTTCATCTTCCAGGCGGGAGACGAATTGTTTGGCGGCGTCATCTGCTGGCAGCAGCTTCCAGCGTTCCCATTGCGCGGTGCGGGCTTCATCGGGTTCGAGTTCAGCAATGGTTCCTAAAATTCCATTGGGGCCGTAGAGGTCCAGCATGGAAGATTCAGCTAGTTGCGCCACGCAGGTGAACATGACCCAGTGCTGGGCAAACTCATTCTCCGGCCAGGGCGGGCAGAACCAGAGGGTGGTTTCATTCAGGATGTGCGCGGCGGCCAGGGGCACGGTGTGCCCCAGGCTGCGCAGATAGATGCCGGCACCTTTTTGCAGCAGGCTTTGCAGTAGTTGTTCGTTTTTATTCATGTTCGTTTTTTTGGCTAAATTTTCACCACGTCCTCAATGGCGCGCCCGTCCGGCAGGTGGGTGTATTGATGCTTGCGGAAGACTTCCAAAATCTCCCGGCGCTGGGCTTCCCCGGTGCAGCGGATGTGCTCGATCTCATCCAGAAAGGGCAGGCCGTTTTTGAAGATGGTCTCATTGCTGCCTTTTTTGGCGTTGGCTTTGAAATCCGTGAGGGTGGTGGCGCGGGCCGTGCGCGGGTCAATGCCGTGCGTGTTCTGTCCCGGCGGGCGGACGTCGCCATATTTGTCACCGTCAAAGCTGAAGTGATCCATGCGCGAGAGGTTGCCGATCTTGAAGACAAACCCGCGATGGCGCTCCACGCCGGCCTCGCTCTTGATGCGGGTGAAAATGTAATTGGCCCCGCCGGTGCCCATGTCTGTGACCGATGACGCGCCGCCGGTGCTAAGCGGCACGCCGGCACGCAGGCGCTCCATGGTGGGTGTGAACTGTCCGCCACCACTCAGTATGGAATCCACCACCTTGGTGATGTCACCGCCCACATCATGCACCAGCGCGTAGCCTTTCATTTTCTTCTCCACCTCTGCGCGCGGCAGATCGAAGCGCTCCCATGTTTTCCAGCCTTGAGCAAAGCTGTTGGCCTTGCCGTCCGGCTGATAGTTTTTGTCCGCGAGCTTGATCTTGGTTCCAGAAGAGATCCAATTTTTGAGCTGGCTGACCTTTTCCGCCTCGGTGGCGCTGGAATCAGCAATCGCTTTCCATGCGGCTGTTTTGGCCGCGTCCAGATCGGCACTCATCAAGTCCAGCCCCTTGCGCAGATAGACCAGCTCGCCATAGGCCGGCGGCACCGGCGCGATGACCACGCCGGCGTCCGCCATGAGCTGCGCGGCCTTCTGTAAATTCTCCACGCTGGCCGCGCCGGGAATGGTGATCTCCACCAGGCCCCGGAACGCATAGGGCGCGGCGCTGGGCGCACCATTCACCTCTGTCCATGGCAGGAAATGGAAGAACCCATCCTTGTCTCCCACGCGGTAAGCTTGCTGCTTCCACACTTCCTGCGTGCCCTGGGTGGCGTGGCCACGATCCAGCGCCTTGGCATTCCACTTGAGGGTTTCCGTCTTGATCTCCGGCCCTGATCTGCGGGCGGGCGTGGTCTTGGGTGCGGGCGGTTCGTATTGGGAAAAGATCGGGGTGCCGGTCTTCGCCTTCATCGCTTCACCGGCCTGATGGATGATGGGCAGATAGTGCGCGGCCAGTTGCTTTTCTTCCGGCGTGGCACCGGCGGCGTGTTGCAGTTTCTCCAAGGCGGTCTTGGCTTGCTGCATGTCGGCCATCTTCGCGGCATTGTAGGCTCCATCTGTCGCATGATGGTTGATGTTCTTGAGGGCGTTTTCTATCTTGGGCCAGTAAACATCACCGGGCACGGTGCGCACGCCTTGGGACAGCGGGGTCAGGGCTTGCAGTTCCGGCCCCAGCGTCTTGATGATGGCATCACTGCCGGCGGCGGTCAGGCGCATCTTGGCGCGTGTCACCAGATTCCCCTGCCCATCTTTTTCCTGCCAGAACAACACGGCGGTGTCTTCCACCATGTCCTTGTCACCAAGGTGCGTGACGCCGCTGAGGCGCGCGGCCTGCACGTGCTGCGCAAACTGCGGGGTGAAATCTTTGGGGGCATACTTGTCCGCCAGCCAGTCCAGCCGGGCGTTGAGTGTAGCTTTCAGATCGTCGGGTGCGGCAGCCAGCAGGGCCTCGCGTTTGTCGAGCACGCCCTGAACCTGCCCGCTGATCTCCGCATCCGTGAGTTCGGCAAAGAGCCGTGCGGTCTGCGCGTTGTGCTTCGCATCACGCAGGGTGTTGATCTCTGTGACCTCGTGGCCAAACTCGGATGCCTTTTTCTTTGCGCCCTGGGCGCGGTAGCGGAGCGAGCCACCGTTATCAATGCGCAGTGGAGTGCCGTTGGCATCCACCAGAATGTTGTCCAGGTTCAGGCCGGCCACATCCCAGTTGCCCAGCAGGGCATCCGCCACAAAGCCCTCGCGGATTTTTGCCAGCACCGCTTCTTTCTGGACCTCGCTGGCCGCGCCGAGGTATTGATCCAGCGTGCTGCCTTTGATGTAGCGGGTCAGCTTGGCCGGGCCTTGCGCGGTTTCATAGAGCCGGGCCGGTGCCACAGGCACGCCCAGCGCATCATAGAGACGGTCCGCCGTGGCTTCCTCCGTAATGTGGGCCGCACTATTCCCGCGCTTCATGACAAACGGGGTGCCGTCCACGCCTTGCATGAGCATCGCGCCGGTGCTGCCGCCCAGGGACTTCACCGCCTTGAGTGCGGCCAGATCATCGGGGAAGGCTCCATCACCAGCGGGCTTGCGCACACGTGGCGCACGCGGGGCGCGGGGTGCTTTCACGGTGGTGTTGAGCCATTGCCAGATGGTCTTGCCTTCATCATATTGCGTGTCACCGGCCCACTTCACAAAGTTGGTCCACGTCTCCTGATCATAGCGGGCTTGGAGAGATTTGAGCGGGAGCTGGAACTGGCGGGGATTAAAAATATAGACATCATTGTCATGCTGCTTTTCCACCGGGGCGCGCAGATCAACCGGCGTGGGCACTCCGGCAATGCTCCGCGTGAGTTTTCTTTCGTTGGCCAGTTGGGTTGCCATCTCATCAGTCAGGGTCTGGCGCTGATCGGCGGGGATAGCTTCCTCATCTTCCTTGCCTTTCATTTCCTCATACTCGCGGCGGGTCACTGGCACCACCTGGCAGCGGCATCCAAATTCCCACGGCGGATAATGATGTTGCCAGAAGGGATCATCATGCGGCAGCGTGATGCCCTCCAGCGCGGCGTGGGTTTCCCGCACCGCTTCATCACCCACGGTGAGGTATTTCCAGTAAGGGAACAGGTCTTTGCTTTCATCCAGGTCCTTGTGCGCGGCGATGGCATAGGCTTGGTTGCCATGGGTGCGGATCAGGAATTGCGCGCGGCGCTCCAGTTGCGTCTGGCGCGTGGCCAGTTCCTCCGGGGTTTCCGGGAACAGACCAGGATCGGGTTTCTCCAGATAACTAGCCAGCTTGCCCGCCACTTCCTTCTGCACGTCTTTGAACAGGGCACCCTCGGGCAGCTTGGCCACGGTGTCTCTAATATCCTGCAAGGCATCATGGGCTTTGATGCCGCTGACCGTGAAGGCCAGGGCGCGCAGCTCTGGGAGCATCTGCTCATAGTCCGCACGGGCCAGCGGGGCCTTGGCCTTGATAAAGGCCAGGGCTTCAGCAGCGGGTGCGGGGGTGAAGAGGTAGTCCACGGGATGTTGAATGGTTGAACGGTTGAAGGGTTTAACGGTTGGGGATGCCGTCTCTCCGGCTGTCACGTCTTCTACTCTTTGCTGTCGGGGACGTTCCTGTGTCGGCTTGGGTGTATATGGCACGCACTTTCCGATCTCTTGATGGGGCGCGCAGGATGTGGCCTGCTCTGCCTTGATCCACTACTGCATTGTGCCGGTGAGAAGTTCGTTTCCATGTCAGGCTGACTTTTGGCTTTTCGATTCCGCGCCAGATTGGCTGGAACCCTCACTCGCCGCGCCTCGCCGCACCCCTTTGGAGGTCTTGAGGGTCTTCACAGCGGATAGGGGGGCGGGTGCGTCAGAACGGCAGGATTTGAGTTTTCCGCGTTTCCCCTGGGAATTGACCGCGTGGAGGGCGGTGGTGTAGCGGCGCAGATTATCCATGTCCCGCCAGAACCACGGGTTGCTTCTGACCATGGCCCGGTGCTGCATCCAGCTCTCCAGATTGATGTTCAGACAGCGGGGGCTGATGCGCTCCCCTTCCACGAATCCACCTTCCACCAGCGCCTGGATGACCAGCCGGGGGCAGCCGTAGAGCTTGCTGTCCCATTGCTTGAGCGGCACCAGCGCCGGGTGGGTTTCAATCATGGGCCGCCAGTTGTGACCGTCTCCCACCGGCTCCCAAATCACAATGCCGTGGCGCGGCGGGCGGACATTGCCCGGCTTGTCTCCCACCATGACATCCGGCGCGGCCTCCCACAGCTCAAGCTGAAGGGGGCGGCGTTCCGGGAGAAGGGTGATGGTGCGGAGCATTTCAGTATTTCGGATTTCGGATTTCAGATTTCAGATTTTCAGGCTGAGCTGGGCGTCGTGGGCTTTTCCCCGTTGTTCGCGGAATCTGGCCCAGGCTTCGCCGTCACTCAGGGCGCGGTATTCGCCCTCGTGGGCGCGGTGGGCGGTGGTTTCCACGATCATGATGAACCCGAGCTGATAGAGTTCTGTGGTGCGTGGGCGGAAGGTGAGGATGTCGATGCCGCTCTTTTGGCTAACCTCCCGTGTGGTGCCGGGGCCGTGCGTGCGCCAGGCTTCCAGCACGCTGAGCCGGAGTCCTTGCAAGAGGGCTTGCAGATCAGTCCAGTTGGCAGTGCGGTAATCGATGGGTTGCACGGAAGGTTGAAGGGTTGAAAAGTTTAGAACCGGTTGATTTCGTTGGGCACCTTCAGCACATACTCGCGGCCCTTGGTGGCGATTTTCTGCTTAAAGTTGTGCGCGCGTTTGGCGGCAGCTTTGTTCCCGCCGTTGAAGCGATAGAAGGCGGCCCAGAGGTCTTTGGATGTTGCATCCTCCAGCGTGGTCTTGCGCGCGCTTCTCAGGTAAGGAATGGCGTAATGGATCGGATGGCCTTGGCTGGCGAGCAGCTCAGTGAGCTTGTGGAGGGCGATGCGCTTGCCGTCCGTTCCGTGCCGGTTTGCGGCATGGAGCGCGGCGCGGGTATCGCCAGCGGTGGCTTTGAGCGTGGCCACGATCAGATTGTAATCTCCGCGCTGGGCCTCACTGATGCGCCGGCCACACGCCTGAATGCTGAGCCGGTGGCGGAAGCCCTCTTCATCCTCATCAATCGCGCCCCGCGCGGTGAGAAGCTCCCACACACTGCGCGCGGCCACGACAAGCTTATACTTGGATTCGTTATCCAAGCGATGGCTCAGGCCGGGTTCGGTGTAAGTGGTGGCGTTCATGATGAAAAATTCTCTCTGCTCAATTCTTCCCCACGGGCGCGTGCATTTCCTTCCGCTCGCGGAGCTGCTGGTGCGTGTGGTAGCTGCGCAACTCCCGCCAGTTGCGGAACTGGGTGATGGCCACGTTCACGCTCACATAAAGCGTGACAAAGAACCCCAGAAACAGGCACCAGCCCATGAATGCCTCCGGCAGGATTTCCCAGATCAGGTTCATGCTGCCTCTCTTTCCACATCGCGCTTGATGGCGATGTTCGGCAGCTCAGTGCGCGCCGGGGTGAAGGTGAAGGTTTCGTTTTCGGAAACGCCCAGGCCAAACATGGCGATGATCTCCGGCAGCACGCGGCCATTCTTGCGCCACTCGCGGAGCACGGCGGTTTTATTGAGCGAGGGTTTGAGGCTCAACAGGAGTTCCTGCAACTCTTCGACCGCAGGCCCATCGGCATTGACGATGGCGTCCACCACGTCCGCCTCTTTGCCCAGGCATTCCACGGCACCAGGGCTTTTCTGGAAGTGCAGCTCGTGCCCGCCGATCATGAAGGTCTGGGTGGTGAACTCCGCTTCACGATGTTTCACGGCCCAGTCTTTGATGCGGCGCACGTCGTGATCTTCCTTGGTGTTCTGCTTCTCGATCTCGGAATCATATTTATCCTTGATCGCTTGCATTTCGGCATCGCGCTGGAGTGAAAGCGTGTCTCGCTTCAGTTGGGTCAGCGCCACGGTGCTGCATACTTCCAGCAGCTCCTCGCGGCTGTTGATGGGGCTGGTCTTGATGAGTTTGAGTAGGTGTTTGATCATAGGGATGTAGAAGTTAGGAGTTAGAATTTGGAATCAGGATTGGTGTAAGGGACGTTGTTGGCCGGGGCGGGTTCGGGTGTGTGGTTGGTCAGCCTTGGCTTGATCAGCTTGGGGGTTTTTAGGGTGAACTCCTGGCCGCTCTTGCGGCTGCCGTTGCGCCGGGTGAAGCCAACGATGTATTCACCGTCTTCAAGGAACTTGGTGATGGGCACCAAGCGGCCTTTGGAGATGAGTTTCTTGAGGAGGTTTGAGCGGTTCATTTCAGTGTTCGATGTTCGATGTTCATCTTCCTTCCACCTGTGACCGCACGTGTTTGGCGGCTTCCAGCAGGGTGGCGGCGTCCGCCTTGTCCACGCCCAGCGCGTGGCAGCGGGCCGCCACGTTGCGGAGGAAGGCCATGCCGCCGTGATCACGGGCCACGATGATGATTTGTTTCAGTGCGGGAACGGTGTCCCCCTCCAGTGTGATGCGGCGGGACATGAAGCGTTCCGCGTCCCGCGCTGATGGGGCACCGATTTTGATGCGGGCAAACATGCGGTTGAGCAGCAGTTGCTTGGCCTCCTCCCACGCGCCGGTGGTCAGCTTTTTCCAAAGCGTGTCCAGCGCGGCGATGGTGAAGTAGCTGGGCGTTTGGTTCAAGAGGGACTTGAGCATGTTCAGCGTGCGCGCACCCATGTGCTGGGCCTCGTCGATCTCCACCAGGCGGCGCGCTTGCAGCTTCTGGATCAGCAGAGATTGCCTTTCCGCGAAGCCATTGGGCAGTTCCTCCGTTTTCTTGACCGCACCCAAGGCCAGCAGAATGTCACCGGCTGCGGTCCAGGGGCTGTTCCAGCCCTCGTGCGCTTCCACCAGCACCACGCCGCCGGGCAGACGGCGGGCCACGGATGCCAGCGCGCGGGTCTTCCCGCTGCCGCTGCCGCCTTCGATCACCAGCAGGCGGTTCAGCCCGCGCTGTTGGAGCAGGCGCAAGGTGGTCTGGTAGATTTCATCCGTGAAGGACAGGTCATCATAAATGACTTCCTCTCTGGAGTCCGCCTCCGCTTCGATCTGGGCCATGACGCCTTCGTAACGTGGGAGCCATTCGGCGGCTTCCAGTTGCTCGGTGGAGCCTTCGCGCAGTTTCTTGAAGGTCTTGGTGGAGCCAAGGCCGGGGAAGCGTGCCAGCAAGGCGTTATCGCTCATGCGGGGCGTCTGGCTTTCCTGATAGAGCCGGATTTCCCGCGCCAGTTCAAAGAGCCGGGGGGCGCTGTCAGTCTCTGTGGTGATGGGGTCCGCGATCACTGGGCACCTCCGATCTGAGCGCGGGCGGCGGGCAGGGCCGGGTGGAACTGGGTGGGAACGATATTGCGCGGCCCTGTGATGATGGTCCACACCTTCAGCGGGGTGTAGTAGCCGAGCGCCAGCAGTCCGTTGGCATCCCGCAGATACACCGTCTGATGCGTGGTGGCCAGGGATGCGGCGCGCCAGGCTTCGCGAATAAACTCCTTGGGGTGGAGCAGCTCCGTCTTGCGGGTGCCGTCCGGGAACACGCGGGCCAGCAGGATGCCGGTGCCGAAGTGTTGCAGGCTGGTGGATTGTTCTGAGCGGGTGCCGCCGTTGGCGCTGAAGACCTCGCACTGATCCGGGTTGGCCGGGTCAAAATCCACCGCCACCGCGATGGGTGCGGGCGGGATGTTGAAGTTGATGAACTCCCGCGTGGTGCGGTCGTTGGCGATCAAGGCAAAGCAGCCCAGGGTGGCCACGGTGACGTGCAGCTCCGGTTTTATGACGTGGTCTGCCGGGCGTTGGAAGACCGAGGGATGCGGGATCATAGCCCCGTTGATGGTGGTGTTTTCGTTCATGGTTTTGGCTGTTGGTTGGGTTCGTTCTGTTGTGTGTGTGCCGTCCCGGTTAGAGGACGGAAAGATGTTCCAGGGCGGCGTCCTCCAGGGCGCGGAGGGCGATGGCGGATGGCGGATTGCGGATGGCTGATTGTGGATGGCTGATGGCGGAGCGGTCGGTGGCTTCTGGCATGTCCAGGGGATCGCGGCGGGCGGTGTGGCCGCTGATGCCGGCAGTGGCGCTGCGCGCACCGGTGCTGGCAATGCTGGCGTTGCCTTCGCCATCGTGCCTCTGACTGACCGCGAGACCCCGGCGGCCCAAGGGATTGATGGCCGCGAAGGCGGTGCTGGCGGCAGCATTGGCGCGGCGCTTGGATCCATCGCGATAGCCACCCTTGGGTGCGAGACTGAACATGGGCGCGTCATCCCAGGCGGGCGCGTGCATGATGAAATCACCAATGGACATCCGCTCGCGATTGAGCGGCCCCGGCTCGCCATTGCAAATGTGCGCGCCCTTGGATGGCGTGGCGGGATCGAAGGCCACCAGCACCTTGTGACCGATGGGCAGGTTAGGCCCGCCGGGAACGCCGTTGATCTGGAAAATGAATGGCTTGCGATATGGATCCACGGTGAGTTGCACGAAGCCGGAGCGGATGCTGCCCACGGTGGCCACGCGCTTGGTGGGAAGGAAGCGCCAGCGATCAGCCTCCGGCAGTGGACGCGCATCTGATGCGGGATCGAACAGGCCCAGAAGATCATTGGGCACTTCCACGGTGCCGGTGGCGGCGCGCATCCGTCCGCGCTCGTTGAGATACTGCATCCGGTTCCAGTGAGCCTCGCGTGATTCATCAATGCTGAGGAAGCCGCGCGCAGCGGGATCAATCATGCGCTTGATCTGTTTCCCGTCCGCGATGTCCTTGGCCTGCGATTGAATGGCCAGATAATTTTTCATGCTGGCTTCAAACTCACCACGGAAGCGCCCGATCTCCGCGCCGCTGAAGGCCAGCGCGCGTTGCAGCAGGCTGAAGCTGCTTTCCTCCACCGCCTTGTGACGGGAGCTGAACCCGTGGATGATGGTGAAGAGTTCATCCAGTCCGCCCCAGGTGCGGTCTTTGAACTTGGGGCCCAGAGCCGGTTCAAGGTTCAGGCCATGCACCGCCTGCCCTTCCCAGCGACCGCGCTCCAGCAGGAGGAAGACCGGCATGGTGCCCTGGCCTTCAATCGTGCGGAGGATGAAGCGGAGAATGTCCTCACCGCGATATTGATTGCGCTCGCGTCCGATCATCTCCACGCTGAGCCAGCCCGCGCTGTAAACATCCATGGCCGCGAGCACTTGACGGCAGAGCTTGGGCGCGCCGTGCTCCGTCTCGACGATGTAGGGCTGGTTGGTGGAATAATCATCCATGACCCAGCACATGTTGGGCGAGAGCTGGATGTTGCGGCCCTCTTCGTCGACATAGAACAGACCCTTGCGGGGATTGAAGCTGATGGCCTCAAAGGCGCGGGAGCCGCGCAGCTTGCGGCGGTCTTCCACCGTTACGGTGACAGCGGCCCGCATGGATGAGGACCAGCGCGGATAACGGCGCTCATGCCGGGCCGTGGTGATCTCTTGCACGATAGCCTCCCGTGTCTCCGCGCGGCAGGCCGGATGACCGTTGATGAACTCTTCAATGGCGAAGGTCTGCGAATCGCGCAGCAGCACCAGACCGCGCAGCGCGTTCTTTTCCTCATCGGTCAAACTCCACTTGGGCTTGCGTCCGCAGTTGCGATACCGCGCCGCCAGTCCTGCCTCTCCCGCTTCATCGATGCGGGCCTGCCAGATCTGGAAAGAGCCCAGCGGGACATTGGCCTCACGACATGCGGCGCGGAGGGATTGACCGGCGGACATTAAATTGCGGACATACCGCACGGCGTGGATTTTGTGACTGAGTGAATGGGGCTTCATCGAAGGGTTTGGGAGTGGGCGTTCTTCGGCCTGAAAAGTTTTGATTTTGGGCGTCCGGTGCAGCGGTCGTATTGGCTCTCCAGCGCAGCAGCACCGCCATCGGTAAATTTTTTATTCCATAAAATGAAGGTAGTTTTTGGGATGTTGACCTCACGGCACGCGTCATTCCGGCCATGCCCCTGGGCCATTAATTCCCGAACCTTCAAGACGAGCGCAATCCTCTCCTGGGCGCTGTATTGCTTTGAATAGCAAGAGCGGTGCAGGCTATTTGCCAGTCCACCCAATGCCCTCACACACTCACCGAATGAGCGTGTGTCGCGCTGCTCGAACGCGGCGCGCATGTTTTTAATGATAGTGTTGAGCCTGCCGATTTTCATACCGGCTCCTCCTCTTCAGTTTCTGTGCACGCCAGAATTTCCGCCAGTGATGTGGCGTGATTGCGCGGCTGTTTGATGCCTGCGGATTTTTTTGTGATTTCTGCCAGCGCCTCGCGCAGATCATCAGTGGCGCGCAGCACCATGCCGATGGGAAGGGAGCGCAGAAGGCTGGGCAGTTCTTCTGCCGCGCGTTGGCGTTCATCTTCTGTGCTGCATTTGCGGAATAGGCGGCACTGCGTGAAGCCGATGAGTGAAAAATATTTGTATTGGTTGCTGATCTGGCCTGGTGTATCTGGCCCGGCAACATGAATGCTTGCTCCCTTGAGTCCTTTACTCACTCCATCCAATGACATGCCCGCAAACACCGCCGCCTCTGCCTTGGCCCGTGCGGATTCTGAGCGTTTCAGCAGGTCTTTGCGCAACTCACAGGCGGTTTGAATCATGCCTTCTGAGACACTGAACCGTGCGGCAAGTTCCGCCTGAGTGATCAAGATTATTTTCTGAGCTTGATCCGTCTTTCGATCCCCGCCGTGCTTGGAATCCAGCACCTGCGGATACCGCAAAACGGCGATGTAAGCCTTGGCGCTCTTGCTCCAGAAGCGGCGGTTGACCAACATCGCATCAATGATCGCCGGTGCATCCTCGTAGCGCACTGCCATGCAGGGCACATCCTTGTGGCCCGCCGCTTGCGCATCTTTGCAGCGAGTGCGGCCATCCACGATCAGCCAAGGAGATGATGCGTTCTTCCGGGTGACGATGACCGGGACGACCACGCCAAGCTCCTGAATGCTTTTTTTCTGGCCAGCGGCTTCCCGCTCAATTTGCTCAGCCCGTTGGCGGTGCTCCGGCTTGATTGTTTTGCGGTCTTGAAGACCCTGCAAGACATCATCGACAATCGCGATCTTGGACAAATCAGGATGATGCCGGAGGTCGCTGATCTTGAGTTTGATGATGTCACTCATCGCGTGCCTCCTTTCACGAGTGCGCGGTAGCGTTTCATCAGGCTGCGGCTCTTGCGTTCACCGATTAAAACTCGTCTGAGATGGCCCCAGTCCACACCCAATGCGCGGGCTGCTGCGCGGATGCTCAATTTTTCGTTCTTGATATTTTTCTTCATTCCGGTAGTCTTGGACTTGTGGCGTGCCACACTTAACCGATATTAACGATTCCGGTAAATGATGCAAGAAGAAAAAACGATTTCGTTGAAGAATTTTCAGGGACGCCTGCGTGAGGCCATCCTGCGGAGACGTATTACTCAATCCGAACTGGCATCCAGGCTCAGCACACGACAGAGCACGATCGCATCATGGCTTGAGGGTTCCATGCCCAGAGATCGGGCGCTAACCGAACTAACGATTGCGTTACGAGTATCGCGTGGATACCTGCTAGACGGGCGTGAACCCTTCGAGATGTCGGAGGAAGAATTTGCTCTTTCTAAATCACGCCTTGCGGGTGGAACACTGATGGAGTCTGTAATGCGGGAAGACGCCACACCTTACCGGACGCCCGACAGTCCAGAGGTTTTGCTGCGTGATGAAATCATGGCGGCGCTCAATGGTGCGCAGCTTTCGCCTGATGAGCTTCGCAGAAAAACCTTGCATCAACGCATCGACGATTATCTTGACGTGCTCAAAGCGAAAAAACCCTGATTTATGAAAACGCTGCTCATCACTCTGATGTTCATCACCACCGCGCTGGCGGAAGATGTTACGATTCCAACGGAGCTGACCACCTTGAAGGGCGTCACCTACCACAACGCAAAACTGAAGCGCGCGGAGCTGGACGGCATCAACATCCTGCATGAGAACGGCGCGGCCCGGATCAACGCGGATGATCTGCCGCCAGCGTTACGGGCCAAGTTCCATTTTGATCTTGCTGGTGCGCAAGTGGAGAAGGCGAAGCGAGGGGCGGCGGCGAATGAAGCTGCAAAAGTGATGGCAGAAAAAAAGGCCAAAGAAGACGCGGCACTGGCACAGGCCAGAGAACTGGCCGCGAAAAAGAATCGCGAGTTTCAGGCGGGCCTCATTGCGAGGCACGCGGAGGAAAAAGCTGCCATGGATAAAGCCGCAAAGGAAAATCCCGTGCAGGGTCTGGCCGGAGCAACACCCACGGACGGCACTGAGGCCAACCTCAAATCACTTTTCGGCATCATCACGGATCAGCCGGTAGAGCCGCTTGAATGGGTCATTGGCCACAAGGCCGATCTGAACGGAAAAATTATTGCTGTAGGCTTTCGTATTGAAAGCTCCGCACCAGAGCAACTCAACGATGGAAGTTACACGTCCCATCTTTCTTCATCGGAGGGATCAGGTAGAATAAACCTTCATTTTCCGGCAGCGGCCCGCAATCAAGTGGGCTTGCTCGTGAGCAAATTTGACGGCGTGCTGCAAACCTATTATTGCAAAATTTCTCTTGAGGATAAAGACTGGCTTCAGCCGCTCGGGGTGCGCAAGGTTGGTGATGGAAAATATGCGTGGTGATCATCACGCTGATACAAAGCCGCAAGCGAACCATGAACACCGACCTCCCACTGCCCCTGCAAATCATTGGCGGAATTTTCATGCTGGTGTTTGGTGGCTGGCTGGTGTGGCCGCTGCTGAAGCACTTGGGAGATTGGTGAACACCAAACAAGCCCGATAGGGCGCGACCGCGCAGCGGCATGATGCTGCGCGCGGAAGATGGCGGCGCATGATGCCCGCCCTGCTCGCTGTTGACCCCACGATTTCTCTTCCTCTAACCAGCCCCGTCTTCTGGCTGGGCATGGCGGCCCTGGCGGTGCCGGCCATCATCAGCTCCCTCAACGGCCTTTTGAGCATCATCGCGCGCTTTAAGAAGCTGCCGGCGGATCAGGACCGCTATGCAGCCAAGAGTGATCTGGAACAATGCCACAGCGATCTGGATGGCCGCATCAAGGAGGAACGCCGGTTGCGGGAAAAACTGGAGACGGAATACCGCCAGGATAACGACCGGGCCAACCGGCAGCGGGAATCTGTGCAGAAGGAACTACAGTCCATCAGCAACCAGCTTGGCCAGCTCTTCGGAATCCTCAACACCAGGAGGAAGACTGGCCTATGAGCGAGCAACTCCAACGTGAAGCCTGCCGCAAGGAAACGCGGGCCTACCTGGCTGAACGCGCGGGCCTGGCCTTTGACTCCAGCGCCATCACGCGCGGGCTGCGGTTCCGGGGCGGCTTTCAGGAATGCGGTGTGCTGGCCGCCCTGGGCTTTTTGAAATCTCGCGGGCACGTCTGCGAGGATGCGGATGGGGATGGAGCCACGCTCTACTACCAGATCACGGCGGAAGGGACGCTGGCGCATGAGAGGGGATGAGGGGAAGAATTTTGAAAGGTAGTAGATAGAATAAAAAACAAGCCAAAAACGAAACCATGAAAAAGCTCATTATGATAGTCGTGGCCGGGGCGCTCAGCTCATGCGCGAACACGCCCGCCGTGCAAACACAATGGGGTCAATCCACGACCTCGTTTTTCCAAGCGATGGAAACCAAGCACACGGCCTATGCCGCCGGTGTGCAAACTCAATCAAGGGGAGGGGCACGCTGATGAAGACGCGCATGATCTGTCTCTTTCTTGCGCTGGCTTTTTCTTCATGCCAGCAAACGACCACCAGCGTGGTGAGCTGGGCCGGCCCTGGACAACCCGTGGGCACCTTTACCACGCGCAGCCTGGCCTACGGGAAGCTCAATTCAGACAGCAGCATCTTTGGGGCCTCCCATTCCTCCGATCAGGATGCGGGCTTCCAGAATCTGACCCAGCTCGTGGCCTCGCTGAGCACGGCCTACATCGCAGGCAGCGTGCAAAAAGTGAAGCAACTGACGGCGCAGCTCGCGAACTCCAATGCGACCGCGTTGCAAAAGCAGCAGGCGGTGCTCACCGCGCAAACGCAGGCAGCGGCAGCGGGCGCGGACCTGACCAAGTTCGGAATAGCCAACGGCCTGTTCAAACCAGCCGCAACCACCTTTGTGCAGCCATGAAAACAAGGGGGGGGCAATGTTCAATGTTGAATGTTCAGCGTTCGATGTTCGCCGCTCTGTGCCTCTGTGCCTTCTGCCTCTGTTCCTGCCACACCGCGCCCTCCCCCCGTCCTGATCCGATGGGGAATGTGATCTGGATTCTCCGCCTGCCCATCGGCCCGCCGATGCACTTGGAGCCAAGAATCCAGAATAGAGAATAGAGCAGAGAGGATCCCGACACACCAACGCACCAACGCACTGCCCCACCACCTTCTCTCCCCTCAATTCCATCTCCTCCATTCTTCATGAAACGCTCCCTCAAACCCGGCATCTCCACCACAGAGTTCTGGCTCTGCGCGCTGGCCATTGTGGCCATGGTGGTGCTGGCGGGCATCGGCGCATTGAACAACACCACGGCGCTCAGCTCCGCCGCCGTGAGCGTGATCTACACCATCATGCGCAGCGTGCTGAAGACGCGGAGCCTGGAAGCACCGGAGCAACCGGACAAGCCGGATAGAAACTGAAACGCTGAAATGCTGAAATGCTGAAATGCTGAAATGCTGAAATGCTGAAACGCTGAAATGCTGAAACGCTGAAAACTTTCATGAAATTCTCCACCTGCCTCACTCTACTTTTACTCATGTCCCTGATCACCGCCGGCGTGGTGGCGCGTGACTACATCCGCGCGGAGGCGGAGGTGGAGATGAATCGGGAAGTGACGAAGCGGCAGGAGATGATCATCAACTGCAAGCTGCAACTTATAGTCAATGAAATGAACAGCCCAACCGAGGCGGAGCGGCCATCCGCGTGGAGATCATGAGCGCGTTCATCCCCAAAGTTTTGCTTTACAAGGGCAGCGGCGTGATCGGCAGCCTGATCCGCTGGCAGACGCGCGGCAAGTATGCCCACGCGGCGTTGCAGGTGGGCCATGATGAGATCATTGAATCCATGCAAGGGCATGGGGTGCGCTCCCGTCATGCGGATGATCTGCATGATGCGGATGCTTATCTGGTGCCCAGTTGCACCCCGGAAAAGTGGATGGCGGTGATCGCCTTTGCCCGCGCCCAGATCGGCAAGCCTTACGATTACCTCAGCGTGTTCCGCTTTCTGGACCGCGCACCGGGTGACGGGCGCGACTCATGGTTTTGCAGCGAGCTGGTCTTTGCCGCGCTGATGGCCGGTGATGTCCGCCTGCTGGAGCGGGTGGATGCCTGGGCGGTATCCCCTTCCATGCTGAGCATGTCCCCGCTGATCACCCCTGATGTCTGGGAGCGCGGAGCGCGTGCCTTCTTCCGCGCCGTGACTTACGAAGACCCGCGCGTGCGGGACTGGAAACTCAACCTGACTGCACGATGAAATTTTGGTTTACCTACACCGATGCCAAAGCCGCGATGGAGCGGCTGGGCACTCCGCGTTCCCCCAAGTGGCCGGCGCTGGCCAAGGCGCATCTGAAGCAGGAGGGCTGGTGCCGTTACTGTGGATCAGTGGAGCATTTGGAGGTTCACCATGTTCTGCCGTTCCACTTGTTCCCGGATCAGGAACTTAACCCAGCCAATCTGATCACGTTGTGCATGAACCCCGCCAGCCTGTGTCATCTGCGCATTGGCCACCTGGGTGACTGGTTCAAATACAATCCCAAGGTGCGGAGTCTGGCCCAGTATCCGGGGCCGCACGCACGCGGCACCGTGGCCCACGATGTGGGAGATGCCAGCAAGTGGTTCCTCGTGGAACAGGATGGTGATGATCTGATCTTTCTGGGCTGGGCAACTTGCTTTGGCGGGGATGCCGATCCGCAGGACAATGGCGAGACGGCCAGCGGGTTCAATACCAAGGCTCATCTCGATAGCGCGGCGGTGGCGCTGCCGATGGATGGCCGGGCCTTCGCCACCAGCTCGCGTGCGTTCCATGAAGCGCTGGACGGCAGCAATGTGCCGCGTTTGCCCTGGCTAACCCAAGTGGAGGTCACTGCCGGGGATAAGACGGTGGTGCTGCCGGTGATTGATCTGGGACCGGCCAAATACACCGGCAACGTGCTGGACCTGACGCCGGCGGCAGCGCGGCTGTTCGATCCCGAGGCCAGCGCCGTGAATTTCAGCGCCACGGTCAACGCCCGCATCATCGGCGGGGCGAGGTTTGTGACACCCAAAAGCTGAAAACTGAAAAACTGAAAAACTGAAAACTTCATTATGAAACTCCACCACCTCATCCTCGCGGGCTTGCTCGCGTTTTCCTCCGCCTTTGGCGGCAACAAAACCCCTGTTCATGGCTACCCGCTCGGGTGGGTGCCGGATGCGCCGGGCCAGATCAAAGCCCAGTTCAGTGCGCGGCCTGAGTTTGATGCCATTAACATTGCGCCCAAGAGCGACCTGAGCGCCGGGATGCCAGGCGTGTATGATCAGGGTGCCCTCGGAAGTTGCACAGGAAACGGGAATCTGTCCGTGTTTGAGTATGCTTGGAAGAAACAGACCGGCGCGTTTATGCAAGGCTCCCGGCTGGGTCTATACTATGATGAGCGGGCGATTGACGGCACCATCCGGCAGGATGCGGGCAGCCAGATCAGCACGGGCATCAAGGTGCTGACCGGCACGGGCGTGGGTTTGGAATCAGCGTGGCCCTACAACATCGCCAAGTTCACCACCAAGCCGCCAGCGGCTTACTACACGGGCGCGCAGGGCTACCAGCTTCTGAAGGCTTACAACCTGGACAACACGGATCACAGCAGCATCCGGGTGGCGTTGAGCCAGGGATACCCCGTGGTGTTTGGCTGCTACGTTTACAATGCGATCGAGCATCTGACGCCGGCGCATTATGTGCTGCCGATGCCGCTGAAGGGTGAGGGGCCCATTGGCGGGCACTGCATGGTGATCGTGGGGCATGATGATGTGCTGAAGGTTTATCTGGTGCGCAACTCCTGGGGAACCGGCTACGCGCACGGCGGATACTTGCTGATCCCGTATGCTTATCTGGAGAGCGGAAAAATCGCGGATGACTTCTGGGTCATCATGTCCGTCAAGGCACCGCCGGCCAAGATTATCTCCTTCCCCAAGGCGGCTGCTGTGAAGGCCGCGCGCAAGAAGGCGGCGTGAACATCGAACATCGAACATCGAACATCGAACATCGAACATCGAACATCGAACATCGCAGTTGAAGAGTGGAAGACCACTTGCTCTCGCTCTTTCCATTCGAT
>JAYVOH010000220.1:0-10382 GCA_043758025.1 Verrucomicrobiota bacterium | reverse complement strand
CACTTTGGAGCCGAAGACTTTTCTGAGATTTTCGACTTGGATCATAGGGTTTGGTAGAGGCTTGCAAAAAGTTACGCCGCTAAGACACAATATTGTGCATCGATGTTCAAACGGCGGGCGTGTCTCATGGGCGAGAGCTGCTTTCTTTGCAAGGTGATTTTGAACAATGAGGGCGTCAGAAAGAGGCGACGCACCAGTTTTTTGTCATAAGAGCCGGTGCGGGAGCAAGATTTTTTTTCAATTCTGATCAACGTCTGTTCAACATCCTTGCCATTCCCCCCACCAATCATTATGGTCGCGCCCCGCGCGGTGCCGCGTCTCGATGTTCACAACGCAAAATCCAGAACCAGATTCCAAGAAGCCATTCGTTCTCTGGCGTCCGTTTATTATTTGGTGGCAATGGCTGGTTCCGCCCACCCAGGCGCACAAGGACCGGCAACCGCGCAAAGCCCGCCTGATCGCGGCAAGTTTGCTGGTGCTGGTCATTTCCGTCACGATATCGCTCTTCTTTTTATATGGGCGTGGTGCTGCTAAAATCTACAAGACATGGCGTTCATCTGTGGCCGCGCGTGAAGCGGCAAAACTTGAACAACGGGCGGCGGAATTCCTTGATCAGAACCGGCAGATGGAATATCAGGACACGCTGGCCAAGGCGTTCAACAAGGCGAGCGAAGCTTACATCAGCGACTCCAGCAACCCTGAAGCCGTGCGCGTGGCGGCTCGCATTTACACCCGCGCAGGCCAGAGTCAGGCCCGCTATCTCTGGGACAAACTCGATGATCTCAAGGCCATCGAAAGCGATGATGTGCCGTGGCGAATCCAGGCATTGGCGCGCCTGAATGAAGATAAGAGCGCCAGTGACCAGATTGAGGAGGTGTTGAGACAGACCCGTCCCTCCAAGAGCATTGTTAAAGTAGCGGATGATGTCATGCAGCGTCTCGGTCGCACGGAACATTTGCTGGCCATTCTCAAAGGTTACTCTGAGCGCGAGCCGGATGATCTGGATACCCGGCTAACCTACGCGACCAGGCTTTTTCAGCTAGGCAATCCCGATCAGAAAGCTGAGGGCTGGGGCATACTCTGGGAACTTGCCGGCAAAAACAATATTCCCGGACTGCGGGCCATCGAATTCCTCGACAGCCAGCAGATTGCTGCCCCAGAAGATCAAATCCATCTTATTGATCGCCTGGAAGGTCATCCCTTTGGAGGTGAATATCACAAAATCGCAGCCCTAAAGAGAAGGGCGCTCGTGGAACCTGCGCGCAAGCAGGAGATCATGCAAAACGCAATCAACGAACGAGGTTCGGCCAAACGTGAACAGCTTGTTCCACTGGCGGCCTGGATCATTGACGAAAAACAGCCTGAGACACTCCTGAAATTCATCAAGGAAGAGCAGGTGAGGGACTATCAACCGCTCCTGCACCATTACCTCAATGCGCTCACCATGATGAAGCGGTTCGATGATCTGGAGCGCATCGTCAAAGACACGCGCACGCGACTCACCACAGCAGAGCGTGATTTCCATCTGCTGCATCTCGCCTTCGTGAAATCCGTTGGGATTGACAAGCCTGATCCTGAAATCGACCGCCAGCTGGTGGAATCCGTCAGCTCGGCGTTGAAAGAAAACCGGCTCGATCTGCTCATTGAACTGGGGCACTACGCCGAGAAGCGCACCCGTTACCGCACCGCGATGCAGGCATATAAGGCGGCGACCGTGAACCAGCGCACCGAACGTGAAGGCTACGAGGGCATGTTGCGGGCCAGCTATCTCGCCGGAAGTTCCAAGGAATTCGCCAGCACTGCCCGTGAAACCGCGCGCCGCTGGCCGGACAACCAGGAATTTCTTGAGCGCTATTTCTACTCCTGTCTGCTCAACGGCACCGAGATGGAAGTCGTCGCCGAACGCTGTGGCAAGCTCTACGAAGCCCGGCCCAATGATTCCAAGCGCAAGCTGCTCATGAGTCTCGCCAGTTATCGCATGGCCGACCGTGAGGCATGCATCCGTTACATGGAGGGCATGTCATTACGCAACCTCAGCCCCGGGCAGGGCGCTGTATTTTGCGGACTGCTCCGCAGCATTGGATATATCAAACAGGCCGGTGATCTTGCAGGTTCCATTCCCGACGATCAGCCGATGCTGCCTGAAGAAAACGTATTCCTGCGTTTTGCCAAAGGATGACCGTCTTCAGCACTGGCAGAATCAACCGGTGTAGCAAGTAAATTAGTCAGGTTTTCGCAGGTGCGTAGCTCGGCCAGAATTTTCGTTCACCGAACTCGATGTAATGGTGGTCGGCAGCTTTCAGATACCAGCTTCTCAATACAGCGCCATCCGGCCCGGGCTTGGGTTTGGCATCTGTATAGACAGAATATTTCCCTGTGTTTTCTTTGACCACCAGCCGCATCTTGCTGTCGTCGCGATGCATTGGTTTCACCGTGCGACGAAAAATACCGCGGGGGAATTCAGGTGAAACCACCGCCGGATTGTAGAAGTCATTTTCGGAAATGCTGGCGTAGAACGCCGCATCACCCAGCCCAGTGAGCGGTTGTATAGCCTGAGACTTGAGGGCGTGACGTGTCTGACTCCAAGCCCCCAATGTTGCCATTGCCAAGATGACGGCAAAGCCCAGAAGGATCATTCCGGGTGTGCCTCGTTCGAGATTGGCGTGCATGCCTGCATTTAGCCTGTTCCCGGAAGTCATCAAGAATGGTCTGAAGAGCATGATAATTTATTTGACACTCTGAAAGACTTCCCTAATTTGCACTTCCCCGAATTCAGACATTACAAGATTTATTGCCCATCAGATTACATGAAAACATTTTCCGCAAAAGTCGAAGAAATCCAGCGCAAATGGTGGATCATCGACGCCGCCGACCAAGTCCTCGGCCAAGTGGCTGTGAACGCAGCCAACATCCTTCGTGGCAAAAACAAGCCCATCTTCACTCCTCACATGGATGCAGGTGACTTCGTGGTCGTGGTTAATGCTGAAAAAGTCCGCCTGACCGGGAACAAGGAAACCCAAAAAAGATATCATTCCCATTCTGGTTACGTCGGAGGCGTCAAATCCCGCACCGTAAAAGAGATTCGCGTCAAGCACCCGGAATTGCTTGTGGAAAAGGCGATCAAAGGAATGATCCCCCACAACAGCCTGGGACGAAGCATCTTCACCAAACTCAAGGTTTATGCAGGTGACAAGCACCCGCACGAGGCTCAACAACCGCAAGTCTACGTCCTTTCTTGATTACTGAATAATTTAAAACAGCACATGATCGCCGACATCACCCATTCCGCCACAGGACGCCGCAAAAACGCCGTCGCACGAGTTTACCTCCGTCCCGGCTCCGGTCAGGTCACGGTCAATAACCGTGCCCTTGATGACTATTTCCCCACCCAGATGTTGCGGAACACGCTTCTCGCCCCCCTTCATTTGACAGGCACAGCCCAGACCTATGATGTGAAAGTCAAGACCAGCGGTGGTGGCGTAGCCGGTCAGGCCGGTGCCGTCCGCCATGGTATCGCGCGCGCCTTGCTCCTGCATGATCTGGCCTACCGCCCTGCACTCAAAGAAGCTGGTTTCCTGACCCGTGATCCCCGTATGAAGGAACGTAAGAAGCCAGGCCGCCCCGGTGCCCGCAAGCGCTTCCAGTTCTCCAAGCGTTAATCTGCTCTCACTCGAAATTCGATTTCCAAAACGCCGCCTCTTCACAGGGGTGGCGTTTTGTTATTATCGAGCGCACGCGCGGGCGATCGAGGAGCTGCTCGCCGTCGCTGCTTTCTCAACAAGGAAGCGGGACACTTTTGTTGCGCTTGTTAAATTGCTGGCAGGGGAAGCGCCGCTCGACACCTCTGTTGCCACCCTTGAGCCGGAGCGGAAGTCGAATTCGTGTGGAAACGCCTTAAGCGTGAATCGCTTCGGCGCATTCGTTAAGAATTACTGAATAAAAATAAAGATTAGGCAAAAAACCATAAAAACTGTGTTGAAAATTATCGGTAATGAGTTTCAATAAGGATACAATTCGTAATTTCTATATAATATTGACACTCCTATGTTGAAAGCGCTCAATTCATCCCTCGCTGCTACTCTGCTTTTCGCTGCGATCAGCACGGCTAATGCCCAGTCAACAGGCTTAAGCAGCCGGCAACCCATCGCCGCTTACATGAACAATGCCTTTCCGTCCTCATCTCCAGGAACGGGCGGCGGCATCTCTTTGGAAGATGTTTTCCCCGGAGTGACATTCGTCGATCCCATCAAAATGATGCAGCAGCCAGGGACCTCGTTTGTGTGGGTGATCTGCCGTCAAGGCCAGGTCTGGCGAATGGACAAAAACTCACCCGCAGCCACGAAGTCGCTGATGCTCAATTTGGATTCAAACACTTTGGGCGGTGGTGACAGCGGGTTGCTCGGTATTGCATTGCACCCGGAGTTCGGGCAGGCGGGTTCGACGAATCGTGGCTACATTTATCTCTGGTATAATTTTATTCCGGACAACACGTCGTCAGGCAACACTCATTTGAGTTACGACCGCTTGTCACGTTTCAATCTTTTAGACGGTGCGACTGCCATCGCGAGATCCAGCGAGTTCGTCATGATCAATCAATACGACGAGCATGAGTGGCACAATGGAGGCGATATGTTCTTCGGCCCAGATTCATTTCTTTATATTGGCGTCGGGGATGAAGGGGATCTCGGTGAGACCTACAACAACGCCCAAAAGATTAACGACGGGCTTTTTTCCGGTGTGTTGCGGATTGATGTGAATCAGAATCCAACATTAAGCCACGCTGTGCGTCGTCAGCCGCAGGAGGGTGCCACCAAAACATCACTGCCTTACGGCTGGCCGGCGACTTACACGCAGGGATATTTCATTCCCAACGACAACCCCTGGGTCAATCCATCCGGCACGGTGCTGGAGGAATTCTATGCCACAGGATTGAGAAATCCGTATCGCATGACATTTGATGCGTCATCGGGCAAGGCGCTCATTGGTGATGTGGGGCAGGAAGCGGCCGAAGAAATCGATGTGCTCGAAAAAGGTGCGAACTATCAGTGGTCGTATCTCGAAGGCACAGTCGCGGGGCCTAAGCCGAAGCCTGCCGTCATCATCGGCAAGGAAACGCCCCCAATCTATTCCTATCCCCATGCCAGCAGTGGCTCCTGCGTGATTGGTGGTTATGTTTATCGCGGCAGCAAGCTTCCCGGCAATTTGGTCGGCAAATATATTTTTGGTGACTTCGTTACCGGGCAGATTTGGTCGCTTGACTGGCAAACGCCTGGTGCCCAGCCTGTGCAGTTGTTCCAAATGCCCGCCAGCTCGCTCACGGGATTTTCCGTGGATGTGAACAATGAAATTTACGTCACCACTCTCGGGGCATCAGGGAAAGTTTATAAACTCTCGGTTACAGGCGGCACAGCACAGCCCCCCGCGACGTTGTCGGCCACAGGCGCATTCGCGAGCCTCGCCAATCTAACACCCAGATCGGGCGTTGTGCCTTACAACGTCAACTCGCCCCTCTGGTCGGACGGAGCGACCAAGCAACGCTGGATTGCACTGCCGAACGATGGTGCTCCTTACACCAGCAGTGAAGTCGCCAAATTTTCCGCGACCGGAATTTGGGCGTTCCCGGTGGGCACGGTGTTCATCAAGCACTTTGAACTCGGCACAAATGACACCAATCCCGCTGTCCGCAAGCGGTTGGAAACGCGCTTCCTCGTAAACGGCACCGATGGCTGGTATGGCGTCACTTATAAATGGCGCGCGGACGGAACCGATGCGAATTTGCTTACCAGCGGCGAAAACATGAGTGTCTCGATCGCCACTGTCGGTGGCGGCACGCGTGCCCAAAATTGGACTTTCCCCAGTCGCGGAGACTGCATGAACTGCCACACGTCAAATGCAGGTTATGTCCTGGGACCGAACACGCGGCAGCTCAACGGCAGTTATACTTATGCGTCGTCCGGCATCACCACGAACCAGCTGGCGACTTGGAGTGCAATCGGAATGTTTGATGTGACACTTAGTTCTGCGCAAATAGCCAGTTACAACAAGACAGCGCCGATGACGGATGCGAATGCCTCTCTGGAACTCAAGGTGCGCTCTTATCTGGACTCCAATTGCGCTCACTGTCACAGCCCCGGCGGCGTGCGCGCGAACATGGATGCCAGGTTCGACACCCCTCTTGACCAGGCTAACATCGTCAACGGTCCGCTGTTCAATGATCTGGGAATCGCGAATGCCAGGATGGTTGCGCCCAATGATATTTCTCGCAGCATGATGCACATTCGGGCGAACAGCCTCTCTGGCATCAAGATGCCACCTCTCGCCAAGAACGTCGTTGATACCGCAGCCACGACCGTGATTTCACAATGGATCAACTCGCTCGTAACCACAGGCGGCCCGCAACCAAATCTCGCAGGCCAGGATGTGGGCGTTTTGAATCCTGCAGGTTCCACCACAGGGAGCGGCACGACTGGTAGTTATACACTCAGTGGCTCTGGTGCGGGAATTTATGATGTCGCGGACGCCTTTCAATATGCCTCGACCACGCTCGTCGGCGATGGTGAAATCCGCGCGCGCATAACCAGTCAGACCAACACCAACGACTGGGCCAAGGCAGGCGTCATGGTGCGTGAGACAGATGCCGCAGGATCACGCCATGCGGTTTGTTTCCTGACTCCACTGAATGGAACTGGATATGAATTCCGCGCCGCCACGGATCAGCCTGGCGATTTTTTTTATGGCCCTGCATCAGCCGCTGCACCGAACAATTGGGTGAAGATTATTCGGACGGGCGATACACTCAGCGGCTACGCCTCCACGGATGGTCAAAACTGGACGCTCATCAACACTGGAACCATTCCCGGGCTTCAATCCACCGTTAACATCGGTCTCATCGTCACTTCCTCCAATAACGGCACCTTGAGCACCGCCACCTTTGATAATGTGCTGGTCACCGGAGCGACATCAACGGTCAATCGGTCTCCGGTCCTAACCCAACCTGAAAATCAAAACACAGCACGCAGCGCAGTGACGAGCCTGCAAATTCAGGCGAGCGATCCCGATAACAATGCGCTGACTTACAGCGCGAGTGGATTGCCCACAGGACTTGCCATCAATACCAGCACTGGTCTCATCAGCGGCACAGTTAGCACCAGTGCGGTTGCGAGCTACAACGTCACTGTCAGCGCCTCGGATGGAACATTGACCAACAGCAAGACCTTCATCTGGGCTACGACCGCGCCCGGCACTTCACCAGTATTTACCGGTGCCGACGTTGGCGATGTGGGCCACTCTGGTAGCACCACCACGAACAACGGCGTATTCACCTTGAAGGGTGCCGGGTCAGACATTTTCTTTAATGCCGATGCCTTCCAGTTCGATTACCGGCAGCTTTCCGGCGACGGGGAAATCCGTGCACGCGTGGTTTCGCAGACCAATACCAATCCCTGGGCCAAGGCGGGTGTGATGATCCGGGAGAACCTCGCCGTGGGTTCGCGTAATGCCTTAATGATGGTGACGCCGACTAACGGCTTCGGCATGATCTGGCGAAGCAACACCGATGGGGTAAGTAGCTATGCACAAGGTCCCGATTTGAATCCGGCCCCTAACAATTGGGTGCGCTTGGTGCGCGCCGGCAACTTGCTGACCGGTTATTCATCGGCAAATGGAGCGAACTGGACGGCAGTGTTCACCGTCACGCTGTCAAACCTGTCGGCCAATGTTTATGTCGGACTTGCCGCGACCTCGGCCGACACCTCAGTTCTATCCACGGCGGTGTTTGACAATCTGCTGGTCACCGGAGCGACATCAACGATCAATCAGGCTCCCATCGTGACGCAACCGGCAAATCAAAGCACGGATCGCGGCGTGGTCGCGAGCTTGCAAATTCAGGCGAGCGATCCCGATAACAATGTGCTGACTTACAGTGCCAGTGGATTGCCCACAGGACTTGCCATCAACACCAACACGGGTTTCATCAGCGGCACAGTTAGCACCAGTGCGGTTGCGAGCTGCAACGTCACTGTCAGCGCCACCGATGGGACATTGACCAACAGCAAGACCTTCATCTGGGCCACGACCGCGCCTGGCATCCTGCCCGCCTTTACTGGCTCCGACATCGGACCCGTCCTGAGCGCAGGAAGCACCGTGTCCAACTCGGCAACCGGTGTGTTTACTGTGAAAAGTTCCGGCTCTGGAATCGTCGGCACGGCTGATGAATTTCAATTCGCCAGCACAGCATTGACTGGCGACGGCGAGATCAAAGCGCGCGTGTCGAGCCTGACGAACACGAATGTATGGTCGAAAGCGGGTGTGATGATCCGGGAAGATATGACAGCAGGCTCACGATTTGGATTGGTTTGTGTCACACCCTCATATGGCTTTGCGGGCAACTACCGCACCAGCGCCGGGGGTTTGCGCGATTACGCTGGAGGACCGGCCTTGAGCACTGCGCCCAACAATTGGGTGCGCATCGTGCGCGCCGGAAACTTGATCACTGGCTACACGTCCGCCACGGGCACGAGTTGGACATATTTGTTTAACACAACCTTGTCGAACCTGGCCAGCACTGTGCGCATCGGACTCGCGTTATCGGCCACCGACAACTCCCAACAGGCCACCGCCACGTTCGACAATCTGCTGGTCACTGGAGCGACATCGACGGTCAATCAGGCTCCCATCGTGACGCAACCGCAAAATCAAAGCACGGATCGCGGCGCGGTCGTGAGCCTTCCGATTCAGGCTACCGATCCCGATAACAATGTGCTGACTTACAGCGCGAGTGGATTGCCCACAGGACTTGTCATCAACACCAGCACCGGCCTCATCAGCGGCACAGTTAGCACCAGTGCGGTTGGCAGCTACAACGTCACTGTCAGCGCCTCGGATGGGACATTAATCAACAGCAAGACCTTCATCTGGGCCACGACCGCACCGGGCGCTGCCCCGACATTGACCGGCACCGACATCGGCGATGTAGGACTGGCCGGCAGCACGGCGTTCAATTCTGTCAGCGGCGTCTTCACCGTGAAAAGCTCAGGGTCTGGTATTGCCGGATCAACTGATGCGTTTCAATTCGCCAGCACAGCATTGACTGGCGACGGCGAAATCAAAGCGCGCGTGACGAGTCTTATGAACGGCAATTCATGGTCCAAGGCCGGTGTAATGATCCGGGAAGACTTAACAGCGGGCGCACGATTTGGCTTGGTTTGTGTTACGCCATCCTACGGGTATGCTGGCAACTACCGCACCATCGCCGGAGGCATGCGCGATTATGCGGGAGGGCCAGCTTTGAGCGCGGCGCCCAACAATTGGGTCCGCATCGTGCGCGCCGGAAGCTTGATCACCGGTTACACGTCGGCCACCGGAACCAGCTGGACTCATATGTTCACTGCAACACTGCCGAACCTTGCGAACACGGTGAGAATTGGGCTGGCGGTAACCGCAACCGACAATTCCCAACTGGCCACGGCCACGTTTGACAATGTGCTGGTTACTCCAGCGACGCCAGCCAGCCAGAATGCCACCATCTCCCTTGTCTCGATGGCTGGAACCAAAGTTCAGCTCTCCGGCTATCCCACGAGCTGGAATCAATGGCTGAGCACTTATGGTAACAGTTCGCCGAATACCAATCTTATGAACTATGCACTCGGTCAAAACCCCCGCAGCGCGATGGGAATGACCGGTCTGCATCTTGTAAAAAGCCTGGACGGACATTACGGCGCGCAGTTCAAGCACCGAGCTGATATTTCTGATGTGACCTATCGGATCGAGACCGGCGCAGACCTCGCCAAATGGACTCCGCTGAATGCTGCACCCGTTGTTGTTGATGGATCTGATGGCACACGCACAGACACTTATTCTGCGCTCGAGGCATTGCTCGGAAGTGCGAATACCACCGTTTTCATTAGATTGCGCGTCATTCATAACGTGAGTGGAATCAGTGCGACAGGGGACCCCTTGTCTCTCCAGCGCATTTCATTTGCCGCAGGCAGTGAGACTCTCGGCTACGCCAATATTAAAGCACCCGTCTTCGCAGGTCGTTTTGCTGACATGCCGTTGATCACAACCCCGAACTGCTATCTCGAAGTTTGTGATGGTTCTTACGTCGGTCATCGTTTCGACATCGGTAATGATGGCCGCGTGAATGCTGCGTCTTCCCGCAACACGGCCTCCGTGGTGCCAAATCTTGCACTTACACAAGTCATCGTCCGTCCGCATGTTACACTTGAAGTTGTGCTCGACAAGACCAAGCTCACCAGTGGTATAAGTTCCAGTCTGGCAGATAAGGCCAGTTTTTATGTCGGCACCGGCTATGTCAGCTACTGGCTCTACAATGCCACTTCAGCCGATCCATCAAAGGCTGTTTGGGTAAGTGCCGGGGATGC
>JAYVOH010000219.1:0-10385 GCA_043758025.1 Verrucomicrobiota bacterium | reverse complement strand
CCATGCCACCGCCGCTGGGCATAGGTGCTGCCGCTGGCATTGGCCCAGCGGCCATGGGCATCATTTTGTCCATCATGTCCATCATTTTATCCATCATGCCCATCATCCCGCCCATCTTCATCATGTCCATGCCCATGGCCATGCCGCCACCGGTCATGGCCTGTGCTGGTGCGGGAGGCATTGCGCCGCCCCCCATACCTGCCATCGCTGGATCTGGTGACATCCCCGCCATTGCTGGCCCCGCGGCACTCGGAGGCACACTCATGCCGGGCATGGCACCAGCGGTTGTCTGTTGCGGCGCGTTCTTTGCGAGCGCGGCTTCGAGTTGCGCGACCTTCGCCTGCATCTGTGCAAGCTGCTGGGTGAGTGCGGGATCGCCTTTGGCTGCATCGGGTGGCATTGCCCCAGATGAGACGTGAGCGGCGTGTGTCTTGGGGTCAACTTTCGGAGTCTGCGCTGGCAAGCTGCCGACGCAGATGAATGCGAGACCGCTTCCCAAAAGGGCAGTAGCCAAAAGCAAGCGCGAGGAATGAGGATAAGATTTCATGGTCAGAGAATGGGTGGAGCGATTGAAAGGCAACCCTTCTGCGCTGTTTGGTTTTTGAGTGGCACTGCGCAGCGGAAGCGCTGCGCAGTGAGTGGACGAGTTGCCTTAAGCGGCAGCCGGTTATTTTTTGGGGGCTTCCTTCTTGTCGCAGCAGGCCGCGCATTTATCGTGACCGCACTTGGGGCAGCAGTCGCCGCCTTGTTTGCAGCAGGCACCGCAGTCTTTGGTGGCCTTCATTTTCGTGTGCGTGTCCTGTGAGAACGCGGGGAAGGCCGCGATGGCCAATGCGAGTAGTGTGAGTTTCAATGTCGATTTCATATTTTAGTTTTTCGTTGGTTTAGGTTGTTAGATTTTGAACGAGCAGCGTTACCTCGAGTCCGACTGACTAACGCCATTCCGGCGCCAAGACGATGCCGCCTTTGCCATTGGACGCTGGGAAGTAGTGGGGGCCGGCGTCAGGGCCGTTGGAGGCACAGCTACTGATAAAAGCCGCGACAAGGGCAGTCATTGAAATTTTGATCCAGTTTTTCGTTTTCATAATGTGGATTTTTGTTTCTTCGGTTGTTTGGTTTGTTCCGGTTGGCAAAAAAGCGCTTGCCAACCGGAGTTGGGTTATTCGAGTCTGAACTACGTTTCAGATCAGTGCATACCGGCCATTTGGTCGTTGGACATCGGATAGCCAGGTTTGGATCCCATGGTGTGTGTTCCTGAGCTAGAGGTGCTTTCACAGCAAGACAGGGCGAAGGATGCGAGAAGGGCCAAACTAAGAGTCACGAGTGTAGTTTTTAGTTTCATCTTATTATTGTATTTTATCTGGTTTTGTTTTTTGTTTACGAACTAATTGTCCGCGTGCATGTTTGAGATCACCTAAGCATGTGGTTTAATGCGATTCGCAATGCGTCATCGTCCCGCCGCAATGTTTGCATCGATGTTGAAGTGATCCCGTCTTGAAGAAGGTGGCCACAGCGCTTTCGCATTCCGGGCACTCCATGCTCTTCACATCGCGATAAACGATGTATCCGGGACCGCCCTTGGTCCCTGCGCTGATCGAGGTGGGTCGGCTGACCCATACGGTCTTGCACTTGTCGCACATGACGGCCTTGCCGGGGGCGCTGCCGGTAGTCTGACAGGCCACCATAGGAAGTGCTATCAATGCGAGAATCGCAATCTTGAAGGTTTGGAGGATGTGATGTTTGTTTTTCATGACTGAGTGTATTTTCATTTTGATTTGTTTGATGCGAGGGTTGTTGTGATTCACACCGCAGTTCTCGCGGCTCGGAGATGTGATTTCTGTTTTTCAGAAGTGTTCTGTTAGGGTTGAAAACTCTTGCTGACTGGAGATGAGTCAGATGGTGTCAGCGTCTGACTTGGTGGCCTCTTTGGCCTCTTTGTCCTCGTTGTCGCTTTGCTGAGCATCCTCGGCGAGGACCCGAAGATGCTGGGGGGCAACGTGGGCCACAGAATTGCGCAGGTTGAAAAAGACGAAGTTTGCGCCCCGCCGGAGGCATAGACGGCAGGCACCTTCGAACGACAGGTAGGCGTGCTGGTTTGGAACCAGCCGGATCGACCCGTCCGCCGTCCGAATTTCCGCACCATCCACCCAATCGGAGAAAACATCTCTGCGCGCTGTCGTGATCCGAACATGGAGTGTTGGGGTGGTTTCGGGCATAAACCCTCCTTTGACTCCCGTCGGCAGGTTCCGACGAGAGTCGCTTGGGGCGGGCCGGATGCCCGCTTACTTGGCGTGACCGGCGCAGGTGAACGCGGAATTGTCGCCGCACTTGCTGCAGACGTGGGTGTGTTCGGCAACGTTGTTGGTCTTGGTCCCTTTGATGGTCACCTGACCGTGACAGCCGGGACAGTCATGCTTTTCTTCGCCTTTGAACCAGGCAGCCCAGCCCTTCTTGTCATCGGCATTCTTTTCGATGAGGGTTTTGCACGACGTGCAGGAAAGGGCGATTTTCGAGCCTGCTGGCAGTTTTTCGCATTGTTCCGGTGAAGTGACTACGGTGTCGTAGTTCTTCGGCAGGACCAAGTTGGGGGCGGTCTGGCCAATGGAGACGAATCCCAGCAACGCGACAGCAACCAAGATGGGTTTACAAATGATGTTTTTCATGGTGTTAGTTAGTGTGTAGTTTGTTTATTAAAGCTTTCGAAAGCGTTAAGAACATGCCAGCCGCCCGTCTCACATGACATGGGGTAAAACCCTACCACAGGTGTTGCGAGCCTTCTCATGATCTTAAGTTTGCGATTTAGCTTTTGATGTCGTTGGCGGAACGCCATTGACTTGCACTAATCATCGCAAATAGCCGTTCAATCTGCTCCGCATCGCTTTGGAACCATTGTGCATTTTTACGGATCAACTCGCCCTCGATGGGACCGTCCCCAGGCGGAACACCTCATCACGCTGCCGCGTGCTCACGATACTGGCGTGGGCTCATTCCTGCGTGCTTGCGAAAGGTGCGGTTAAACTGGGACAGCGATTTGAACCCCACGTCGAAGGCGATCTCCGTAATCTGACGGCTTTGATCAAGCAGAAGGTGTTTCGTCTTCTCTACCCGAACCCGTGATACGTAATCCACGAAGTTGATGCCAGTGGTCTTTTTGAACAACTCGCTGAAGTAGTTCGCGCTGACGTTAACGGCGTGAGCCACTTGTCCGAGCGAAACATCATCCTCAATGTGAGCATCGACGTATGTGCGAGCCTTGGTAATGGATGGCAGTTCAGAGTCAGCTGCCTGCAATGAAAGGGCGTTGGCACACTCAGCAAGATGCGTGGCGAAAACAGTGAGAAGACGGATCAGGGAATCGTATTGCGCTTCGCCGATCACCGTCGTCGCCAGCCAGGCTTCTTCGGCCCGTTTTAGATCCACCTGAGTTCCCCATTCCAAGAGCAGACGCGCGATCCTGTTGAACTGCGCCTTGGTCGGACGGTGAAGCAAAATCTGGCCAGTCCGCAGAAAGGCCACCAAATTTTCGCCTACACGGACCGGCACTGCCGTCTCGCACATGCCAGCGAAACAACGCAGCGTCTTCGGTGCGAGTTTGGTTTCCTTCTCCAACCGCTTATGCATGGCATAACATTCGGCGCAAGCTTGATTCCGCCGCGCGATAATTTCACAGAACGGACTGTTCTTCCGCTTGGGGTCCGCTTGAAAATGTTCCGCCTTCGCGTTATGAAGAGCAAGCGGCAACCCGGTGGCGTTTTGAAACGCCTCCTGATACTCATGAAAGAGCTTTGAGTCCTTAAGAGCCGTGAAAATTGACTGACCGGACATCCGTGTTCGTTTTGGTTCTAATCTATCAAACGACGGCGGGGTCCCTTTCCCTTATCGCAAGAGTATTTTTTCCAAGATTTTTCGTGCGCGATATACCCGGGTTTCAACGGCTTTAACGCTGATTCCGAGGATTTCGGCACACTCATGCTGCGAATGTTGCTCGATGGCGAACAGAAGCAACGCGCTCTTGAGATCGTGTGGAAGCTGCGCGATGGCGTCTTCCAAGGCCGCGAGACGTTCACGCGAATCCGCCGCCGCCGCCGGGTCCAGGGCTACAGCGGCAAGTTGGATATGAGTGCCCGTTGCATCCATCGAATCGGTCACATGGGCCTGCCGGTATCGTTTGCTGCGCGCATGGTCACGGCAGAGATTTGTCGCAATCGTATAGAGCCATGTCACAAATTTGGCTCGCGGTTTAAAGCGGTGAATCTGAAAATAAAGACGCACGAATGTCTCCTGTAGGAGATCGCGGGCGTTCTCCAGATCTCCGCAGAAATGATGAATAAAGCGAAAGAGTTGCCCCTCGTATTTGCGCATCAGTTCATTAAGCGCATCGTCATCGCCGGCCTGCAAAGCGCGCACCAGAGGCAAATCAGGGTCGGTCGGAGATGTGTCCATGTGCTGCCTGCGTCGGTGCCGATTACCAGGGATCAGGCGGATCGTGCAGTGCCTTTGCGGTGAGCTGGACAAGACGATCATACTGCTCCGGGGTCAGCACGGTTCGCATGTCGAACACGTGATCCAATACGGCTTGCTGAAGGTCCCCCTGCACACGCTGGATTCTTGCCATCGCGGCTTTGACCCGAGCGGAGTCACCTTTGTCCTGCTTCAGTGCTTCGGAAAGCTCCTGATGCGTGGCGTGGATTTCGGCAACCAGCTTGTCCTTGCGCACGTCGAACTTTTCCTCAATCGGCTCAAGCTTTTTTTCCTGCTCTTCGGAGATATTCAACTGTCCGTGAATCCAGTGATGGTAGTTTGCCGGACCGGCAGTCGGATGCATCAGATAGCGATTGCAGACATAGAACCCGCAAATCGCAACCGCTGCGAGGAGGATCGCAAAAAACAGAATTTGAAGCCAGTTTTTCAAAGGCGTTCGTAAAGACTGTTCAGCAGAAGTGTGGGAGAATGCTCGGAGAAGACCTCTAAATGGACCGCCTGCGAGACGTTGCGATCGACTGCCGATTCATGACGAATTGCTGCGAGGCCACCTCCAATCATCAGGGCAGAGATCACAGCGGCTGCTGCACATTGCCATCGCCATATATAGGAAGCGAAACGAGCGAGCATAGTCTCGGGATACGACCTCTGCCGGTGTCGAATCTCCCGCCACACGGATACCTCCAAATCGCGCGGACCCTCGGCGGTTGGGCGTGAAGCCAGCTGCTTGATCAGGTTGTCAAATTCGTTCATCTCAATGAGGTATACGAACAAGATGAGAAAATCCCTCAGGGATTTCCGGCCACTCGCACGAAGGATTTCCCAGAGAGGGCGCTGGTGCGGAGCTGAGGGCGTAGCGGGGCACCTCCCGCTCGAAGGTGTAGCTCCGCGCGAAAAGTAGGCGCGAGGGGCAGGCTTCCCCCTACAGCATCGGGCTGGAAAAGCCAACACACCCCGAGACTCGGGGTCATGCGTTGGACGCCGCCCCCGCCTGTTCTGGATCGCAACCGAGATACCTTACCAACACCCTCCGCGACTTTGGCAACGGCTTGGAAAGGTGCAATTCCCAATATTTGTAAGAGCCGAACAGGATGCCGATCTCCCGCGCCAACTCCTTCATGGTCAGCCCCTGCTCCAGCCGCTTCGCCCGCACATAGTCAATGTGCCGAGCCGGTGCCTTGTGATGATCCGCCCGCAGCCACCACCGCCTCGTTTCCCGCCCTCGGGGGACTACAATTCGCCACTCACTAAAAAGCCAACAAACCCCGCTGGCTTGCAAATAAATGCGATCCCAGTAAACCACGTGATGACCATCAACTGTCGTGCTGGCAAGCCGCTGGCTTGCAATTTTCACGACGGGTTAATAAATCCAAAGAGATATATGATGAGTGGCGGTGTCGGGCGGCGAACGACGAACGAGGATTGGGGAATCGCGAATGAGGACCAGGGATGTGGCCGCCAAATTCGGGTCTGTTGGTTGAGTTATGAGTATGGTGTTTGCGGGGTGCACCAGACCAAGTCGGCGTTTCTACGTCATCGTAGCTGGGGATAATGGAAGCACAGGTCATCCCCCACCTCCCAGCCAAGCCAGCGGCTTGCCAGCACTGTAGCCGGTGGTTGAGCCTCGGCTTTGCGAGGCGACACCACCGGATGGGTTCTTCGGTCACGGCGGATGCGCTCA
Organism: Verrucomicrobiota bacterium; assembly: GCA_043758025.1. Lineage (GTDB taxonomy): Bacteria > Verrucomicrobiota > Verrucomicrobiia > Verrucomicrobiales > Verrucomicrobiaceae > VFKE01. The sequence continues at coordinate 4,222 of JAYVOH010000219.1, read as the reverse complement.
CGGTGAAGGCGGCGCAGCCTTCTTGCCAGGCGAAGGCGCGGAAGTGGAGTTCATCATGCACCCATGCGGATGATGCCTTCTTCAATTCACGCATGAAATCGGCGAGCATGTGGGTGGCGCGGAGTTCGACGAGAAGGTGGATGTGATCGGAGGTGCCACCCGCGGCGCGGCATTGAGCGCCGAGACCAATGACGGTGCCGCCGAGGTATTCGTGCAGGCGCGAGCGCCATTCGGTTTGGATGGAGGGTTCCCGGTGTTTGGTGGAAAACACGAGGTGGTAATAGAGGTTGAGGTAGGTGGAGGCCATGGTTGCCACCCCGCTGGGGTGGGGATTTCTTGTGTGATGATACCGGTGGTGTCGCTCCGCTCAACCACCGGCTACGGTGCTGGCAAGCCGTTGGCTTGCGGGGATTGCACCCTGAAAAACTTATCAAAAGGACTTTGCACACTTGACACACTTTATAGGGATTAGGCGTTCGGTTGGACTCGGTGGAGGCCTGCAAAAAGAGTCTGAAAAGCTCATACTCCGAGACGGACGAACGGATACCACAAACCTCGGACGACAATAGGTCCCATGTTGCGGACGACGTGTGGCTCGTTGAGGTCTGCGACTCGAATGCCTTCGGTGATACGGAGCGTGGAAAAATCGTCGGGAAGCTGGTAGCCGAAACTGCGAATGATGCTGAACGCATCGGTGAGGGTAAATGCTGTGACGCCGTAGCCGAGCGGGCCATGCGGGTCGGGTGGAACAATCCAGAACGCTGTGAGAGGCTCGTCCATTAGTTAGCGTGGTGCATGTCTTGGCGATTGAATCGGCTCGCGTTCACGGGAGAGGTGCGAGAACGCCTAACATTATTAATATCCTTCATTTCCGCAGGCCAACGCGCCATCAGGCACATCAGCCCACAAGCATGAACCATCACGACCTTCTACCGGACATCGCCCCCGCACGCCAGTTTTTTGATTCCTCGATACGCTCTGCCCCCAACCCTCCGAAATTCCTCGGCTCCGGTGCTGGCAAGCAGTTGGGCCGGACGGGAGGGTTAGATGATCGGCGCTTCTTTTTTACCAATCCCGGTCCTGGCAAGGGCAATCCAGCAGAGGACGGGGCGGGTCTGGGCGGGGCAAATGCGGTTCCGGTCACATGAAATGCCGATTTGGACGGGGCAAATGCGGTTCCGGGCACTTTTTAGCCGACTTAGGAAGGGATAGAAGCAGGCAAAGAGCCTTGCAAGACCTTCTTGGAGCCTATCAAGGTCTTCTTGGGGCTTAAGAAAGGTCACTTGGACCCCAAGGCAACTGCCTGAGAGCTTTACGCAACTGCTTTAGAGCGTTCCACAAGGGTGTCCGGGCGTGTCCGAAAGTTTGTGTTTCGGGTGATTGGGTTAGGGTTTAGGATCTGTGTCAAACAGCGTGATTTTCGCAGCTCCAGATGCTTCGGCGTCTGGCACAGACGCCCTACAGTGCTCCCGCGTCATGCTGACCTTGTAGGGCAAGCGCTCCGCTTGCCGAAGTTAGGGCAGGCAGAGCGCCCGCCCTACAAAACCACCGCTGCCAAGCGCCGCGCGTTGACTGCTTCTGGATGATCGTCGCTTCTACCCGTGGAAAAGGGAGCGCGGGCATCCTGCCCGTAGTGTCTGGCCTCCCTGCCGGATACATCATTCCCGCCCCCGCAGCGCATCCGGGATTTGCGGCTGCGCCGGAGCAAAAGAATCTTTCCTGCAGGATGCCGAAAAGGGCAGACTGGAAGCCCGCGCTCCCTTATGGGGGACTCCAGCGATCGGCTCCAACCGGGCCGGGATTCACCTTGCCGCATTGAGCACCTCGAACTTGTGATCAGGCAGGATGGGGAAAATGGGCGTGCCGTCCCGGCGGGGCTTCAAGCCAACGCTGGTGCCGGTGGTGGATTCCAGAGGGAGCGCCATCACGCTGCCGTCGTTGAAGCCGACAATGACCTTGCCACTGGACCAAGAGCGACCGGATTTCTCGGTTTCCATGAGGCTGGAGTTCCACTTGGGTGGCCATGTGGCTTCGGAAGGATTTTCGTAGATCAGAGGGATGTTGCCTGCATCGGAGTCGGTGAGGCCTTTGGTCATCGCCCAGTGGTTCTCAACGGGCTTCACGGCCTCGGAATAATCCGGAGCCGCTCCGAACTTACCATCAGTTTTGCCAAGTTCGCTGAGAGGACATCCGAAGATTGCTTCATTATCGGCTACTCCAGCCTTGAACAAGCCGCGGAAGACTTCGTTGGATGTTTTTGCGTTCGGTAGCGCGGCGTCGGGATATTTTCCTTCGTTGTCGGCAGAGTAAAGTTTGAGGGTCGTAATAATCTGTTTGCAGTAGCTGATGCCTTTGACCTGGTTTCCTCGTTCGCTGTAGTCCGGCTGAAGGGGAAAAGGGAAGGTAAGAACAAATAAGAAGAACATGTAGCCCAAGCTCAACCCGATCTTGGCGATGGCTTTGCCGCCGATCAATCCTCCCGAGCCATTGGAAGCGCGGACTCCGAGGTGGCCCAAAACAATGGCAGCAAAAGGAAGAACCAGAAAAAGAACGAAGAGCACCCAGCGCGGTGTAATTACTCGCAGGTTGTGCCATAGACCGCTGGCCAGCATGATGAGAGGAATGGCGACGACAACCAGACTTGCCACCGCGAGCGCATTCCGCCTAGGCACGGGTGTTTTTTCCTCAGCATTCATCATGTGAACTTACCCCGGTGGCTCATTCCCGGTCAATACTGGAAGGGAGAAAGAAGCTTCGCTCCTTACGGGCGGAAATGAAAATTGACGACGTTCGATATGATCTCGCGCTTGTCTTGCAAGCGAAATTCACCGGCACGATGTCTTTCGCTTGCCGCGTTTGGGGATGCCGCTAAAGCAGCGCTTTCTATTACCGATTTTTCCTCACATGAATTTGCAACACATCGACAGGCTCGCCCGCGAACTGAACATCAAAAGCTCGCAGGTCGGAGCCACCGCCAAATTGATCGCCGAGGGCGGCACTGTCCCGTTTATCGCGCGGTATCGCAAAGAGGCGACCGGCTCGCTGGACGAGGTCGCGATCACGGGAATCCGCGATGGAATGCTGCGGCTGGCCCAGCTCGATGAACGGCGCGAATCAATCTTGAAGTCGCTCGACGAGCGCAAGCTGCTCACGGATGAATTGAAATCGAAGATCGGCAAGGCTGACACCTTGGCGGTGCTGGAAGATTTGTTCGCGCCGTTCCGTCCAAAGCGACGCACGCGCGCGACTATTGCCAAGGAAAAAGGGCTGGAGCCGTTGGCAGACTGGATCACAGAAAATCAGACCAACGCCAACGCCGACCCTGCGAAAGAAGCGGCTTCCTATATTAATACCGAAGCTCCCGATGAGCAAAAAGTGAACGGCGCGGTAGAAGCGCTGGCCGGGGCGCGCGACATCATTGCAGAACGTGTGAGCGATGCGGCCGAGGCGCGCGCTGCCATCCGCAAGCTGATCGCGGTTCAGGGGCAGGTCAGTTCCAAGGTCATGTTCGGCAAGTCGGAGGACAAGGACGCGGCGAAGTTTCGCGATTACTTTGACTGGAACGAACCCCTGAAAAGCATCCCCTCACATCGTCTGCTGGCCATCCGGCGGGGCGAGAAGGAAGGCTTTCTCATGATGCGCATCACGGTGCCGGAAGCGGAGGCTTTCCGCATGCTGGAGAATCTGATGGTGAAAGGAACCACGGCATGTTCCAAACAGATGACCGAGGCCGTGCAGGACAGTTATCGGCGATTGCTCTCGCCCTCGATGGAAACCGAGGCGCGTCTGGAATCAAAGAAAAAAGCCGATGCCGGGGCGGTGCAAGTCTTTGCGGATAACCTGCGTGAACTGTTGCTTGCTGCACCGCTGGGACAGAAGAACTTGCTGGGAATTGATCCCGGATTCCGCACCGGCTGCAAGGTGGTATGCCTGGATGCCCAGGGGAAGCTGTTATACAATGACGTGATCTATCTCTTGGGCGAAGGCGGCAGCCTCATGCGCGCCAAGGAATTGCTCCTCAATCTGATGCAGCGTTTCAAGATTGAAGCCATCGCCATCGGCAACGGCACGGCAGGGCGCGAGACGGAAATGTTCGTCAACAAAATCGGCCTGCCCAAGCACATCCCGGTTATCATGGTCAACGAAAGCGGCGCGTCCATTTATAGCGCGAGCGAAGTGGCGCGCGAGGAGTTTCCCGATCAGGATATCACGGTGCGCGGTG
>JAYVOH010000218.1:0-10560 GCA_043758025.1 Verrucomicrobiota bacterium | reverse complement strand
GACGCTGCGGGAAAGTCCCTTCCTGAGAGCGAGTGGGAGCCGCTGGAAGATCATCTCCGTGAAGTGGCGGAAATGACGGCGAAGTTCGCTGCTGCCTTTGGAGCCAAGGAATGGGGTTGCCTTGCGGGGCTTTGGCATGATCTGGGGAAGTATTCGCGGGAGTTTCAGGACTGATCGCACACACCTCAAGGTCATGAACTTCTACGCTCGCCCTTCACAACCCTTGGCAGTTCATCTCGCCAATGTTGCACATCTTGCTGCTGCGTTTGGCCAATACGTTGGCCTTGCGAAAGAGGCCGCGCTTGCTGGCTGGCTGCACGACCTCGGCAAATACCGCACTGAATTCCAAGACTACCTGAACGGACTTCGCGCATCCAGTCCCGAGACCCAGCACGCGGCTTATGGCGCGGTGTGGGCTTTTCAACATCAACAACTACTTCAGGCATTCGCCGTTGCCGGTCATCATGCTGGCTTGCACGACATCGCGGACTTGCAGGCCATTCCCGACAAGTCGGTTCTTGGGCTGCCGTCCGCGCTCGCCACTGCAACCCAGCGTTATCTCGCGGAGTGTCCACCGTTGGAGCCTCGCCCGGAGCCCGGTTTCATTGTCAGCGGTGCCACCAAAGATGAGCAACCTCTGCGCACCGACATGGCTGTGCGGATGCTCTTTTCCTGCCTTGTCGATGCAGACCGGCTCGACTCCGCATCCTGGCCCCGCACGCCTCCCGCTGACATCGCGCTCGACGCTGATGAGTTGCTGGCACGGGTGGAGGCCGAGCGAAATAGCAAGGCTGACAAAGCACCGGACAGCCCGCTGAAGACGCGCCGCAATGACGTCTTCGATTCCTGTATTGAGAAGGGCGCAATGCCCCAAGGTTTTTTTTCTCTGACCGTTCCGACCGGTGGCGGCAAGACCCTCAGCGCGATGGCCTTCGCCCTTGCCCACGCCCGACAACATCGCTTGCGCAGAGTGATCGTCGTCATCCCTTACCTCTCGATCATCGAGCAGAATGCCGCCGAGTATAGCCGTGTGCTTGGGCGGGATGTCGTGCTGGAGAATCATTCCGCCGTGAAGCCTCGCATGGATGCCAACGACGAGGAAAGAGACGCGCTTGAACTTGCGGCTGAGAATTGGGATTCGCCCGTGGTTGTCACCACCTCCGTTCAGTTCATCGAGTCGCTGCTCTCCGCGCAGCCCTCGCGGTGTCGGAAGCTCCATCGCATCGCGCATTCGGTGGTCATCTTTGATGAAGTGCAGACCATGCCCTCGCATTTGCTTGCGCCGATCTTCAGTGTCTTTCGCGAGTTGGTTCGGCAGTATGGCGTGTCCTTCGTCTTCAGTTCGGCCACGCAGCCCGCATTTCTGAAATCGTCGGCTCTGGTGGATGGATTCACCACTGGTGAACTGCGGCCAATCATCGACGGTCCGGCGCAGCTCTTCCGCGACCTGCGGCGGGTGGACTACCACCTTCCACCGAAGGACATCACGCTCGACTGGCCTGATCTCGCTTCTCGAATGGCCGCGCCGGAACATTCGCAATCACTCTGCGTGGTCAATCTCACGGCACATGCAGCCACTTTGTGGGATCGCCTGCGCAGTGCCTTGCCTGCATCTCAGCACAAGATGTTGTTCCATCTTTCTTCCGCCATGTGTGCCGCGCATCGTTTGCGCGTCATCCGGCTCATGCGCTGGCTCCTTCGCAATGGGCACCCTTGCCGCGTCGTGTCCACACAACTCATCGAGGCCGGAGTGGATGTTGATTTTCCCGCCGTGTGGCGTGCGCTCGGTCCGCTGGATTCCATTGTGCAAACCGCCGGGCGCTGCAATCGCGAGGGCCGTGCTGAACGCGGTGAGGTGCATGTCTTCCGACCGGTGGAGCACAAGATTCCTGGCGGCGTTTATGCCGCAGCCACGGAGCAGGCTTCTGTCGCAGTGGCCCGCTTCGTTGATCTTGAGGAAGCACAAGAAGCACTCGCCACCGATCCTTCGATCTTCACCGCCTACTTCCACAGCCTCTACAGCGTCATCACCACCGACCGCAAGATCGACGGCACCACCATCCAAGAAGATCGCCGTGAGTTGAAGTTCCGCACCGTCAGTGAGAAGGCCAAGGTCATCGACAACAACGGCGAGCCCGTGATCGCTCCCTTCGGCGCAGGCAAGCGCATCGTCCAGGCCATCCGCGAACGCACCACCGCCAAAGGCGAGTCCCGCTTCACTCGTGACGATATGCGCCGTCTCCAGCGCTACATGGTCAATGTGCGCCAACGCAACTTTGACGAGCTGCTCCGCCTGCACCTCATCAAACCACTCCTGCCCAATCTCAACATCCATGTCCTTGATCCTTCCTGCTACCACCGTCAGCTTGGACTCGTCATGCCCGGCAACCTTCCCATCCAAGACATGATCGTCTGAGGGTCGCATCCAGAGAACTTTCAAAAACTCCCTTCACCCATGTTCAACAACCTCGTTACTCTCCGCGTCTGGGGAGACTTCGCTTGCTTCACTCGCCCCGAGATGAAAGTGGAGCGCGTCTCCTATCCGCTCATCACCCCATCCGCCGCGCGTGGTGTTTTGGAGGCCGTATTCTGGGAGCCACAGATGCTCTTTTGGATCGACTCCATCCGCGTCGTTCGTCGCGGCCAGTGGATTAGCATCCGGCGCAATGAAGTTACGAAAGTCATCAGCCTTGGCGACGCCAGCACCTGGATGAGCGCCCCGGAGAAAACCAAGACCATCGCCGCTGGCGGTGGCGCGGACGATGGCACTCAGCGCAACATGCTCGCCCTCTCCGGTGTGGAATATCTTATCACTGCCGAGATACGGCTCTCGTCATTGGCCCAACCACCGCGCGACAACCTCGGCAAATACACCGATGAGTTTCGCCGCCGAGCGAAATCTGGCAAATGCCATCATCGCCCCGGCCTCGGCATGAGGGAGTTCGCCGCCGACTTCGAGTGGGAGGATGACCCACAGGCCGCGCTTGCACGCCGCCGCGCCGAGCTGGTCGCTGCGGGCGAGGAAACCTTCCCCTGGCACGAAGACCTGGGCCTCATGCTCTACGATGTCTTCGCCCCTGCTTCACGCGCAACAGGTTTCCAGTGGTTGAGCGAAGACGAGTCAATTGAGTCCACCACTGCCTTTGAGCGGACACTCACCGGTCTCGCCAAAGGAGAAGCAACCAAGCGCCGCAAAGCCTACGCCACCAACCCGCTGCGCAACACCCGCGGCCAGCTCGCCGCCCCGCAGCCAAGTTTCTTCCGTGCCACGCTCCGCGACTCCCTGATGGACTGCCATCCCGAGCGCATTCGCATTCTCACCCCCAACCCCGAAGGAGCCTGACCTATGCTGCTCAAAGCACTCCATGATTTCGCCCACCGGCGCGACTTGCTCAAAGACCTCGCCTTCGCCGACAAGCCTGTGCGTTGGATTATCGAACTTGATGCCAAGGGCAATCTCCTCGGCGCTGGACCTGCGCAGACGGGAGACGGCAAGCGTGGGAAGGAGTTATCTTGTCCCAGACTCCTATCGGACTCGAATTCTGGGACGGTTGCAGGCTTCATGGTTGAGGCCGTTGACGGAATGTTTGCGCTCAGCCCCAATCCACAAAAACCCAAGAGCACAGTCAAGCTCGCAGCTAAGACCGCACATTTTTGGCAGCAAATTGAGGACTGCCAAAAGACGACGGGCAACGAGGAACTGAAGGCGGTGATTGCATTTGGACAGTCGATCAGAGAAGGCGTGCTTTTCTTGAAGGCGGAGTCGAATGGCTACACATTGACAACTGCGGCTGGTCAACTTGCCAAGGTGGGGAATGACGACTTCTCTTTCTCTGTTGGAGGGAAACTCATTCTCGAAATGAATGATTTGCAGGCCTACTGGAAATCAGTTTTCAGCCAGGACCAAAGCGACGATGACGAATCCGATAACGCTGACGAGGATGATCGCGAAACGGACGTCAAACAATTTGGAATATGTCTTGTTTCTGGCGACCTCGCCGAACTCGCTCGAACCCATGTGCCGAAAATCAGGGGGATTCCTGGTTCCCAAGGCAGTGGTGCCAAAATCGTGAGCTTTGATAAAGCCTCATTGAGCTATTCATCATACGGGCGCAATCAAAGTTACAATGCCCCAGTGTCCGTTGCTGCTTCTGTAGCATATTGTGTCGGTCTGAATTGGATGCTGAAACGACCTGATTTTCACGTCAAGGTTGGCTCGGCGTGCATCATTTTTTGGGCGAGGGAAAGCTTGCAAGCATCCAGCCTTTTCGCTCGCTTTCTCAACCAGCCAAGGCCGGAAACTGTGCGGAAGTTTCTTGTTTCCCCATGGGCTGGCATTGAACGTGACTTGGCGAAAATGGACGAGTTTTACGCAGTCACGCTTAGCGGCAACTCAGGCCGCATTGTTGTGAAGCACTGGCTTCAGGAACCGCTGGAATCGGCCATCGATCATTTGCATGAGTGGTTTGTGGATCTTGATCTCATGGTGCCACCACGTCCCGAGGGAAAGATAAGCAAAGATAAACCCAAGGATGAGATCACGGAATACAACCCTCTCTCTATCTACTGGCTGAGCCGGGCGACACTCAGTGACCAAGCCGCGAAGAAGCTCGAAAAGAAACTTCCGCCAAACGTGCCTGCCCAGCTCTACCGCGCCGCACTCGAAGGCACTGCGCCACCCATCTCTTTGCTCAAGCCGCTGCTCGATCAACTGCAATCCAAGATCGTGAAGGACGAAAACTACCGCGTCATCTGGGACGAGAGCCGCTTTGCCCTGCTGAAACTCATCATCAACCGCCACCACCGAACCCGCCACGAACCCACCATGCAACTTGCTCCTCAACTCGCTGAAACCACAGACCCCGCCTACAACTGCGGTCGTCTGCTCTCTGTCTTCGATTCCCTACAGCGTGCGGCGCACCGTGCGGACGCGGGCGGCGGCTCAAAGCTCAATACGACGCTGGCCGAGCGCTACTTCGGCGCGGCCTCGTCCAATCCCAACGGAGCCTTCTCGCTGATGTGGCGGCTGCACATGCACCACCTCAAAAAGCTCCGGCAGAAAGGCGAGAAGGGCCAGCGTGCTGCCTCTGGCTACCAACGCAGCATCATGGACATCTGCCGACACTTCACTGCGCCCAAGCCCGCCTGCAGTCCGCAGTTTCCACGCGTCTTCACCCTCGTCCAGCAGGGCCGCTTTGCCCTGGGCTACTACCAGCAGGAAGCGCACCGTGCCGAACAAATCCGGCTCTGGATGGAACGGCAGAAAGCCAGCGGTGCCACGGCCCCAGACGATGCCGACGAACCTGATCTCGAACTCCCACTCACCGAAGAACCCCAAGCCTAACTCACCACTCATCACCCCATTCCTATGAACAACAACATCCTCACCAATCGTCACGACTTTCTCCTCCTGTTTGAAGTCACCAACGGCAATCCCAACGGCGACCCCGATGCAGGCAACATGCCCCGCCTCGACCCCAATACCAATCGCGGCATCATCACTGATGTCTGCACCAAACGGAAAGTGAGGAACTTCGTTGAGGAGTTCGCACCACCGCCCGCAAATGGGCAAGAGAACCGTATCTTCGTACGCCAGGGAGCTGTCCTAAACGACCTCATTGATGAAGCTGCACCCGAGGCATCCAAGACCGTGAAGGCCGACAAGAACCGCGATGAATGGGAGCGCACCGCCCTCACTTGGCTGTGCGACCGCTACTTCGATTTGCGTGCTTTTGGTGCCGTGCTTTCCACTGGCAACAAAGTCTTCAAAGGCTCCGCCTACGGGCAAGTTCGCGGCCCCGTGCAGTTCACGTTCGCTCAGTCATTCCACCCAATCACCCCGCTTGAGATCAGCATCACCCGCTGCGCCGTGACCAACGAAAAGGAAAAGAAGGACGGCGAAGAGGCCGGAGCCAGCGGCAGCGGCAACAACCGCACCATGGGCAACAAGCACATCGTCCCCTACGCGCTCTATGCCGCCAAGGGCTACGTCTCACCCGCCTTCGCCGAGAAGACCGGCTTCACCAATGCCGACCTCGCGCTGCTGTTTGAAGCCGTCCTGCACATGTTCGAGAACGACCGCTCCGCCGCACGAGGCGAGATGATCGTGCGCGGCCTCTACGATTTTGAGCATGTCGGCACACAGCATGAGAACAACGCCGCGCAGAACCGCCGCGAAAGCCGCCTCGGCTGCGCCCATGCGCACCAGCTCTTTGAAGGCATCACCGTCAGCCTGAGCGACGCGGCCAAAGCCGCTGGCAAAGACTTCCCGGAGTCATTCGCCGACTACACCATCACAAACCATTGGAGGTCCGACACGCTGTGTAACGGCGTCACCCTCCATCTGCGGCATGAGGGGCAGGCTGCCATCATTGGCTCGCGTGTCGGTTAGGTGCGGCAGAACGGAATCCGATGCTTCCCTTATCTCAAACGCACACTAATCTATGAACCATGACCGCGAAGGAGAACATCGACCGCTGGCGCGGCCTGACGCCGGAGGAGAAGCTGCGCCGCCGGTGGGAGGCGATCCCGCTGGATGTGGCGCAGAGCATGGCCTTCGAGGGGGAGCCGGTGCCGGTGGAGAGGATTGCCGCGACACTCGCCCGGATCACGCCACCCGCTTCATTGAAACCACGCATGGCGTCCTGAGCTACGCGGAGCTGGCCCCGCTGCTGGCGGATCGGGTGGCGGCAGTGGAAGCGGCGCTCTATGCGGGGGAGCATGAGGATCATGCGCTGGATGAGGCGCTCATTCTGAATCTGCATCAGCGCGTGTGCGGTGATCTGGTGCCGGACTGGGCCGGGAAGTGGCGGGAGATCGAAGTGCAGGTGGGGAAGCGGCGCCCGGCATTGCCGTTTCAGCTTCCCATGCTGATGCGGGATTATGTGCTGGACCTCCAGGCCCGATGGGAGGCAGCAGCAGCCAGCGACGCGCCGCAGTTGATGGAGTTTCTGGCCTTTGCAGAGGGGCGCTTCCTGACGATCCATCCGTTCCGCGATTTCAACGGGCGCACGGTGCGTCTGCTGTTGACGGAGTTGCTGCGGCGACTGGATCTGCCGCGTGTGACGTTGGCACCGCAGGAGGAGGCTGGTCGTGCGGCGTATTTTCTGGCGCTGGAGGCGGCGGATCGGTTCGACTGGCAGCCGTTGGTGGCAGTGTGGGACGAACGCTTTGCCACACTTGAAAGTGATTGAACCCATGTCCGCGCAGAGGACTGAGCGGACCACTTTGATTTTCACACGCTCATGGAACTCCTCCCCATCTCCGCCCTCAATCATCTGCTCTACTGCGAGCGCCGTGCAGCACTCGTCCACCTCGAGCAAGTGTGGGCGGAGAACCAGTTCACGGCGGAGGGAAATGTGATGCACGAAAAGGCGCATGAAGGACCAGATGAACTCAGGGCTGGCGTGCGCATCGTGCGTGGGTTGCCGGTGAGGTCGGACACCTATGGTTTGTCCGGCGAATGTGATGTGGTGGAATTTCATGGTAGCGCGGGCATCCTGCCTGCATCAGGCAGCGTCTCGCTGCCGCATGACGTTGTCCTGCCTATTGAATACAAGCGCGGGAAGCCCAAGGCGCATCGCGCAGATGAGGTGCAACTTTGTGCGCAGGCGCTCTGTCTGGAGGAGTCGTTAAATGTCGCGGTGCCGGAGGGTCGCTTGTTCTATGGACTGACGCGGCGTCGCGTGGATGTAGTCTTCGATGCGGAATTGCGCAAGCTGACCGCAGACAGTGCGAGGCGACTGCATGAACTCATCGCCAGCCGGGAAACCCCGCCGGCGGTGTATGAGGAGCGGAAGTGTGATGCCTGCTCGCTCAAGGAACTGTGCCTGCCGCAGGCGATGCGGTTTCAAAAGGGCGTGGGCGCATGGTTTGAGCGGCAGATGAATGATTTGATATCTGAGATATGAAATTTGAGATTATAATAAGCTATGACCTATAATCGATTTGAAGAATTGCCGGTATGGCAGGCTGCGATTCGGCTGGCGGAACTGGCTGAGGATTTCCTGCTGACGGCGGAGAAACGCATCACACGGGGGAAGCGGGACCAGTTGGACCGGTGCTCACTTTCGGTCTCAAATAACGTGGCGGAGGGATTTGAGAGGGGGACGACGAAGGAGTTGCTGGCATTCCTCTACATCGCCCGCGGTTCATCAGGCGAGGTGCGGAGCATGATGCGTTTCTTTGAGCGCAGGCCTGCCTTGGGGCATTTGAAATCTGAGATTTCAGATCTCATATCCCTGGCCGAGTCGTGCAGCCGGCAGATACGGGCGTGGGCAGATACCTTGCAGAATTCAGATATCGAAGGGCAGCGTCATTTGAATGTCAAATCAAAGGCGGAATACGGAAAGAAGAAGGCGCGGGAGGCACAGGATGATAAGAATGGAAATTGGGAGCGCGAAGCTGCCAGTAAAATGCCAGATGGACACCCTTTCAAAGAGCGTGTTCGCAGACTGGGTGGGATCTGAGATGTTATGAAGAAACATCTGAACACTCTTTTTGTGACGCTGGAAGGTGCCTGGCTGGGCAAGGATGGTGAGGCGGTGATCGTGCGCGTAGACAAGGAGACAAAAATCCGCGTGCCGCTGCACAATCTGGACGGCATTGTGGCGCTCGGCTGGGACATTTCATGCAGCGCGCCGCTGATGGCTGCGTGTGCGGAGGCAGGAGTTGCACTCTCCTTTTGCTCACCGTATGGGAAGTTTCAAGCGGCGGTGCGCGGCTTCACCAGCGGCAATGTATTGCTGCGGCGGGAACAGTATCGTCGGGCGGATGATGAAGCGGCATCGCTGGTGGTGGCGCGGAACTGCATTGCAGCAAAGATCGCCAACCAGCGCACCGTGCTGATGCGGGCCATCCGAGATCACGGTGGCGATGATCGCACGAAGGCGCTGGAGGCGACATGCATCGAGCTCGCCTACAGCGCGCAGACGACGGGCAAGATGACGACGCTGGACATGCTGCGGGGCTTGGAAGGAGACGCGGCGAATCGTTACTTCACCGTCTTCCCACATCTGATCACAAACAGCGCCTTTGTTTTCGATGGACGGAACAAACGCCCTCCGACAGACCCGGTGAATGCATTGCTCTCGTTCCTTTATGCGATGTTGGCACACGACTGCCGCAGCGCCTGTGAAACTGTGGGACTTGACCCCCAAGTGGGCTTCTTACATCGTGATCGTCCGGGGCGTGCGTCGTTGGCGCTGGATTTAATGGAGGAATTGCGGCCCGTGCTGGCGGACCGGCTCGTGCTCTCATTGATTAATCGTCAGCAAGTGAAGCCCTCGGATTTCACCATCAAAGAAACGGGAGCAGTGGAGATGAAGGAGGCGACACGGAAGATAGTGCTGGTCGCCTATCAGGAGCGGAAGCAGCAGGAGTTGGAGCATCCATTCTTGGGGGAGAAGGTCACACTCGGCCTTGTGTGTCATTTGCAGGCGAGGCTGCTAGCGCGGCATTTACGCGGCGATCTCGACGCGTATCCCGCCTTTCTTTGGAAGTAACGCGCAAACACACTTGGTCATCCTCCATCCTCCATCCTCCATCCTTTATCCTTTATCCATCATCCTTAATTTCCCATGTATGTCCTGATCACATATGATGTGGCAACAAGCACAGAAGGCGGCACACGCCGTCTGCGCCAAGTGGCCAAAGCCTGCTTGGACTACGGGCAGCGTGTGCAAAATTCGGTCTTCGAGTGCAAGCTTGATCCCGCGCAGATGGTGGCGCTGCGCGCGCGACTGGAGAAGATCATCAACCCCGATCACGACAGTCTGCGCTACTACCACCTCGGCAACAACTGGGAGCGGCGCGTGGATCATGTGGGCGCCAAAGCCACCTACAACATTGAAGGCCCGCTCATTGTGTGATGAAGGATGGTTGCGAACCTGAAGCGGACTCATATCGTGGGGAAGGTTCGCGCAAAGCGCAGCCCATTGATCCACAGCTCTTTGACAACATGTCACACATGACCACCCGCTAATGCGGAGCACTCTAAAGTCGGGTTCGCATTTTGCATCGTAGTTGAACAATAAATCAAAGCGATGTATTTGGGTGGGTCGCCGCCCACACGGGCGGCGCGGATTGAAACCGCATCAGCGATGGCGGACTGAAGGCATCCGATGTCGCCGCCCACACGGGCGGCGCGGATTGAAACCATGCGGAAAGAGGTGAGGGGCGCAGGCTGCGATGGTCGCCGCCCACACGGGCGGCGCGGATTGAAACCACTTGATCGGGAACTCGCAGCCGTTCGGCATGGTCGCCGCCCACACGGGCGGCGCGGATTGAAACAGTGCAGGATCGCCGCGAAACTCCCGGCGCAGCGTCGCCGCCCACACGGGCGGCGCGGATTGAAACGCGCTCTCCAACGCCAGCGACGACGCGCCCGCATGTCGCCGCCCACACGGGCGGCGCGGATTGAAACATCCTTGCTCCCACGCCCTTCGGTGAATGGGCCAGTCGCCGCCCACACGGGCGGCGCGGATTGAAACATCGTAGCGGGCGCGGAGTTCGCCCCGGTCAACGGTCGCCGCCCACACGGGCGGCGCGGATTGAAACCAT
>JAYVOH010000217.1:0-3677 GCA_043758025.1 Verrucomicrobiota bacterium | reverse complement strand
GCGGAGGCTCGCCTCGCTGCGCTCGCTCGCAAGGGCTTCGCCCTTACTTTCCGGTTTTGAGTGCTACAAGCAGTCCGGTTTTGACCGCACCGCGACAAGAATCGGAAAAATTGTTGACATTCAGGGGGGTGGTCATCTTATGCTTGCACCGATGAAAAATCTGAAGTCTCCCGGACAAAAGGCTGCGGCGCACCGGAAGGGGATCAAGAAGGACGTGGGTCTTACGAAGGGAAAGATAAAACCCTCTCCCCGCTGGCTGGCGCCGCGCCCATATTTTGCCCCAGCGTTTAACGCATCGCCCTTGGCATTCTCCGGCGGCTCCACAGGCGTGAAGGTGACAATGACCGGGCGCGACCTCGGGATTGACAAGCAGGGTTACCGGGAGGAATCGCAGAAGAAAGCGACGCCTACTGACAACAAATTCTCGTGGATTCACACGGGCGAGCAAAAAGGCCTGACCCTACCGCACGACACCACGAACGATGCCGGTAAGCCGATTCCCGAGAACCAGCCTTGGCCGAACTATTGGACAATGGTGGTGAAGGTCATGCCTGCCGACCGGGTGGAGCAGGTTACTTTTGCTAAAAGTGGCGACGAGCCGGATTGCATCGACTTCCAAAAGGGCTCAGTGAATAAGAAAAAGGGCGAGATCAGCGTGCAGGTCACAGCGAAAGCTGCCAGCACCCCGGTTGAAAAAGACGGCAAGAAAGTGCGCCGCACTAATGGTTCATTAATTATCGCCAGCTACAAGGGTGTTCCGATCTCCCAAGCAAAATTTTACGTAGTTCAACCCAAGTATATTAAGCGAGGTCCTGATCTAATTTTTGAGAAGGACGTTGATATTGCCAAGTTCCGCTTTCTCGCCACCTATGAAGGCCAGCCAGCTCGAGTGCCTGTGCCGCCGTTTGCTCATCAATTAGTTGAACACGCTGAACCGCCTGATTTCGGTTTTTTTGAAAATATATACGGTGCCTGGATTGATGTTAATCTACTTGATCAATATGAGGAACCCCTGTCCGCATTCTATGCCGGGACGTCTGTTGAAGAAGATGGAGCCTGGATTGCATGGTCGGTTGGCAAGAAATATCTTGATCCTGTTGCTTCCGCTCAGGGCACGTTGGAATTTTCGACAGATCCCCAAGGCCATGGGACCTTGAAGTGTGTCACCCCAGCTCCTCTGCCTTGGATTTTGCATGATAGCCATGCAATCGGACTCGCCGGATGGCCGCTGGAAATGGATAAAAGGGACTCTCAAGGTAACCCTGTCCCGTTCAAGCGGCAGCTTGATCTTCGGGAGACGAATCCGCCATCGCCAAATATCGGCAACATGCCGGCGAAACTTTATTACATCTTAAAATGGGAAAATTGATATGCGCTACGCCACAAATGCCATTTTAGTGCTGCTTCTTTTTTTCTCACCGAAAAAAGTTGTTGTAGCCGATGAGGCGAACAAGGCAGCCTCCGAGCCAAAACATACAGAAACAAATCCTATGAAATCAGACAATTCATCCATCACAATTTCGGATGCTTTATTCGAGCATCTTTTGGAGACTTCTGAGTTAAATCTCCTCGATTATTTCTCCCTCGGCCACGAAGAAGTGGAGCAACTACGTTCAGCTGCCGAAACAGCCGAAAAGGCCGCTCGGGAAAAACAAGGGTGGCTGTCCACCACCGGCGGCGGTAAAATAGCCCTCAAAGTAGGGGCCGTGGTCACCGTCAAAGGGCTGGGCGAGGCCGAGATCGATGACTGCGTGGCGATTTTCTCAAAGAACCTTTACGTCGCCATTTCCAAGAACACCCAAAAAGCCCTTTGCATCGCGACGCGAATAAAACTAAGACGCGAATTTTCGTGCAAGTTCGACGTCGAGTTGAAGGAGCAGTTTAAAAAGATAGGTGTAAGCACGCTTCCCGATGGAACAAAAGTAATCAAATTTGGCACCAGCGTTGGTAGCATCCCATTTCCAGTAATGCCCGAAAACCTTGCCAAATATTACCTGCAAATACGGCCCTACAAGGAAGGCAAGCCAGCCGACCACCCCATAACATTTTTCCCCGACCAAATCATGAAAGGCCAGCGCTACGACTTCCTGACCATCGAGACCGGCGACGAGGCCGCAATGCCCGCAGTAGAAAAACCCAAGGAAGCGCCTTTGAAGGAAAAAAGCCGCTGATTGACAAAGCCTGCAAGTCGCAAACCGGCGCATAGAAGTGGCCATGATCATCTGCTCCCCATGAACGGCTTTCTTGCAGAGCAAACACCCCCCTCCAGGCTTTCCAAGGTGGAAAAGACCTGGCTCTCGCCGGTTGAGGAACTGACAGGCGAGGATGTCCCCTACTGGTTGATTGGACGACGTGCAGCGGACTGGATACAGCGCGTAGTGGATCACTTTCGTGGTCGCATCTTGTTTGTTCAGGCAGGCACGAGCGAAGGCGATGCCGTCCAGCTCGACGGCGTGCTGCATCTTCGCGGGCCTGCGGATAACCGTATGCTCGCGAGGTTGATTCATCATGCACACGGGGTGGCTGGGCCAGATGCGGTGCTAGAGCCGCTGGCGGGAGCCGTTGAAACGAGGAGCGGGATGCCGGTGGTCCGCCCCATGGTGGCCGATACCGGGACTTCGCGCAAAATGATCTCTCAAATCACCGCGCATCTGGGGCAAAACCCGACGGGCTGTCTCACTCCACGGCTGGCCGCGCTTGCCGCCAAGGTTCTCAAGCATGGGAACAAATGCGTTTGGGAAGCTGCGGCGATGGAGCGTTGGCTCATGCTGCGCCATGCGGATCGTTTCCTCAAGGCAATGCCAGACTATCCCGAAGGCGAACACCAAGGTCGCGGCATTTTGATCTGCGCGGGCGGAATGAAGTATTTCACCTGTGCATGGGTGTGTCTGAAGATGCTGCGCAATCTGGGTTGCACATTGCCTGTCGAGTTCTGGCATCTGGGCAAAGAGGAGATGACACCGGAGATGAAGGAACTGGTCGAGCCGCTGGGTGTGAAGTGCGTGGACGCATATGAAGTCCGCAAGCAGCATCCCGCGCGCACGCTGGGCGGATGGGAACTGAAATGCTACGCGATCCTGCACAGCCGGTTCAAAGATGTGCTTCTGCTGGATGCGGATAACGTGCCTGTCCGGAACCCGGCATTCCTTTTCGACACTCCACAATACACGGAGACCGGCGCGATTTTCTGGCCGGACTGCAACAAACTCGCCCCCGAGCGGGACATCTGGGGCATCTGCGGCGTGAAGCATCGCGACGAATGGGAATTCGAGAGCGGCCAGATTGTGGTGGACAAAGAGCGCTGCTGGCAGGCACTCAACCTCGCCATGCACTACAACGAGCACTCAGATTACTACTACCAGCACATCTATGGCGACAAGGAGACCTTTCACCTCGCTTTCCGTCGCACCGGCAAGGAATACGTGATGCCCGCACCTTCACGCCGCACCGTGACAGGCACGATCTGCCAGGACGACTTTACAGGGAAACTGCTCTTTCAGCACCGGATCAGGAAGTGGAGCATCGCCGAGCGGCACCAGCCGACGGTTGGCTTCCGGCACGACGCCGAGTGCCGCGGCTTTCTCGAAGAACTTCACCGGCTCTGGACTTGGCGTTGGCACGGGTCGAGGCGGTGGGACGCAGAGGAGGCAACGCCGCTGCTGCGCAAGTCAGCCGCA
>JAYVOH010000216.1:0-10847 GCA_043758025.1 Verrucomicrobiota bacterium | reverse complement strand
GGCGCGTTTTTTGGCGAATCCATGTTCAGTTCCGTCAGCGGCGGCTCGAAGGCGGCACTGGTCTGGCTGATGCATCACTTGCAAAACAAAGGCTTCATGCTCCACGACACCCAATGGACGACGCCTCATCTGGCCATGTTCGGTGGTCGTGAAATACCACGATATCATTACCTGCGGCTGCTGGAGCGCGCGGTGCAGTTGCCGGTGACCTTCGTCGGCTGAGCAGTTTTAGTTCCGCACGCGCCCGCTCAGGGAACTGTGACATCCACCTTGCAGGGATAGGAGAATTCGGGGTCGCCAAAGAGCAGGAGGCTGCCGCTCAAGATGCCGAGATCAGGCTTGGGAATGTGAGTTTCGACCAGTTTGCCATTGATGCTAATTTTTACGGGCTTCGTGAGGTCGAGAAGTGATTCGTGCAGCCAGACCCGGAGTTTGAGGCCGGTGGCGGGAACAGTTTCCCCCTGATCCGACAGCGACTGCTGCCAGTCAGCCGCCTGGACTTTTTCATCATTCCTGGTCGCATCTGCCGTGATGCTGATGGAGTTATCCGCCGGATTGATCCGGCCGTCGAGGTGGATGAGTTTATTGACGAGATCGTTGGTGGTGCGCAGCCAGTAGGCGCCTTTGTTTTTGACCCCGTCGTGTAGAAACAGTGTGCAAGTGACGCGCTTGGGATGGGGATTGCGGGTGAATTGCATCATCCACTCAGGTCCGGGTTTGTAGTCGATGCCGTGGCCGTTGCCCTTGTGCAATTCAAGATGATTGACGTAACCCTCGGGGTCGTTTTTTTGCAGCGACTTGAGCAGGTCGTGTTTCTTGATGGCGTTGGTGACGCGGCCAAACATGGTGTCCTTTTCCCCCACGTCGGTGCGGAACGGGAGATTGCGCAAGTTCTCGACGTGAATGGATGTGCCCGATCCGCAGGCCAGTCCATTGGCGGCCGCAAGCTGGTCCGGATAGCGGCAGGCCAGGGTTTCCGTGCCATAACCGCCTTCAGATATGCCGAGCATGTAAACGCGGTTGGGGTCAATGTCCCAATACAGAATGGCGTGACGGATCATCGCGGAATAGGCCTGGCAGTTATATTCCTTCCACCAGCGCCCCTGATTGTCATTGACCATGCGCGGGACGAAATAGATGGCATTGGCTGGATAGAGCGCGAGTGAGAGTTTGATCTGCGAGTTCCATTCCTGGGTGTTCACAGGCCATCCGTGGGGATTGGGAAGTTTGTCAGCCGTGCCGCCCCCGCCATGCATGGCGATGATAAGCGGCCAGCCATTATCGGGCTTTTCTCCCTTTTGCAGAACGACGTAAGGCATGTCGAGTTTCTCCCTGATATGATAGCTGTCGGCGCGAATCTTTAGCGGTTCTCCGGGAACCTTGGGGACTGGCGTAGGCAGGATGAACTTCTTGTCCCAGCCGCTTTCGAGGGCCGCCTTCCCGTAGGACGCAACGACCTGCTCACGAGTCTTACCAATATCGACGACGGTAATGTCGATTTTATCCATAAGGACGGCTTTTCCCTGCATGGCGGATAGGAACCATGATTGTATGGCGGGATTTTCAGCTGCGGCCAAATTGGCGAGGGCAAGCGTCAAATTTAACAGGAGAAATAGGCGGAACATGTTCTTGAAGGATTTAGCAAATGGTAAAGGGAGTAGCAAAAAACCCTCTCTTAATTGGAGGGTAACTTTATGCAGAATTTAGATAAGGCTTCGGGTTTCTGACGGATTGGAACAGAACTGTATTTCAAGAGTATTTTAGACTTGTTAATTATATTCAATTCTATTATAAAATTCACCAATGAAAAAACGTGGTCTTTATATTTGGATCCCTTGGGGTGCAGCATTAATTGCGACCCTCCATCAACCGGTTTCGGCCGGGAATTTGGAAGAAATCAAAAACTTGACCGAGGCCAGAACGCGCATCGTCTGGGTGCAGGATTCGGTCAATTACAACGACACCCAAGCCGAAGGAAATAAACTGCGCCTCATCGGCCTGGATACCGCCGACGCCCAGGGCGAACACCCGATTCTGGCGCGGCCCTCGAATTACTACCGGCCGCTCATCACTCCGAAAGGAGATCGTGTCATTTTCACCAATCAGATCGAGCGCAAGGTATACGTCGTCAACTGGGACGGCAGCGGTCTGCGTGAAATAGCCGACGGGATCGCGGAAGCCGTTTGGCAGAATCCGGAAAACGGCATTGAGTGGGTCTATGTCCGTAACGGGCGCAACAAAAAAACCGGACGCCACGAATCGGGAAGTTCCGTCGATCGATTTCAGATCAACCAGCCGCTGATCGAGGAACCCATATGGCGCAATGAAAAATTTCCCCTGGAAGACATCAACCTCTCCGCCGACGGCAAAAAAGCCACGGGCACATTTCCGTGGCCGGTCATTGGCGTAGCAGATCTCTTGACCGGAGTATTCACACGTTGCGCGACCGGTTGCTGGCCTTCCATGTCGCCCGACAACAGTTACCGGATGTGGGCCTTCGATGGCGCGCACAAAGCGGTTAAAATGTTATCACCGGACCAAAAGAAAACCTGGACCGTGCCGATCAACGAGACAGCGGAAACGCAGGGCAAGGAGGTTTACCATCCACAATGGTCCAATCATCCGCGCTTCCTGTGCATGACCGGGCCGTATCGGAAAATCGGCAATGGAGGGAAAGATGTGGCGATTTATCTGGGCAAATTCGATGCTGAGTATCAAAAAATCGAGCGCTGGGTGAAGGTGACGCACAATCAAAGCGGGAACTTCTTCCCCAATGTCTGGATTGATCCCGCCAACAGAAAAGAAGCGCCGGCGATCCCCCGCGCGATCGCATCTGCCCCCGTAGTCAAGGAGACCGTCCCCGCTCAAACTCCTTCGCCAAAAACACCGCCGCAGCCGCACGATCCCGGACTTATTTTCTCATGGGAAAACGGCATCACGCCGGGCCTGGTCGTTGACCCCGAAACCGGCGAAACCAAACCCGCCGCCGTGAAGCCGCGTGGCCTGGTCTTTTTTGACCGATACCGCGAAATGAACCTGATCTCCGCGGGTTCCTATGTTGCGACGGATGCGGATGACGCCCTACTGGCCGGCACCATGAAGACCGGACAGTTGAGCATCGAGGCCGTGATCAGTCCCTACCGGAAAAATCTGCCGGATCCGGGACGCATCATCACATTTTCCTCCACCCCAAAGTCGCGCAACTTTATCCTCTCCCAGGATGAAGAATACCTCACCTTCTGCATCAGAACCACGCGCGCGAGCTTGAAGGAGATGAAACAGGGTATCCGACTCTGCAAATTGATCCGGGACGTTCCCAATCATGTGGTCGTGACCTTCCAGAGCGGTCGCCTGTCCTGCTATTTGAACGGAAAACAAGTCTATGAAGCTGCCAGCCCGAATGGTGATTTTTCCAACTGGTCCGAACAACATCTGGTCTTCGGTGATGAATGGAAACAAGGCGGGGCAGTCTGGTCGGGCAAGCTGGAAGGAGTCGCCATCTACAACCGCGTGCTGACCGCTGAGAATGCCGCTCAGCACTGGGCTGCGTTCCAGGAAAAACTCAAGAACCGCAACCCCGTGGAACAGGTGGAGGTCACCGCGCGACTATTGTCCGTGACCCGGACGCCCACACCGGAATCCATCGCGCCCTACACCAGTGCCCTGGTCGTGAACGAATATGAAATAGAGAACGTGGCGGAAGGCAGTCTCGCTGACAAAAAAATCCAGGTGAGCCACTGGGGACTGCTCAATTCACAGAATGCCATGAACAATTTCAAAGTCGGAAGCAGCTACAGGCTGACGCTCGAAAAGTTCTCCGATCAGCCCCATCTCGAAGGACAAAGGCTGGTCTCGGACAGCGACAACTTTGGCCTGCCCCTCTTTTACGCCATAGACACCAAGCGGCTAGTTGCTCGCGGTGTCCCAGAGGATTGACGTGATGAATGATTGGAGCTAGAAAGACGCGCCTTACTAGTGGAGCGCAGCTTTTTTTGGCTTAAGCGGCGCACCCCTGTCAGTCAATCAGTCCCGATGGTTTTCAGTTCCCACATTTTCATCTTCTATTTCCTGCCGCTGGTGGTGACCATCTACCATTTGCTGCCGAAGGTGCGGGTGGTGCGGCATTCCTTCCTCACCTGCTGCGGATATATCTTCTACGGCTGGTGGAATCCGTGGTTCACACTTTTGATGCTCGGCACCACGCTGGTGGATTACAACCTGGGCCGCATGATCGTCAATGCGGGCGACAATCAGGCGCGCAAGAAGCTCGGCGTGGCGCTCTCCGTGATCTCCAACCTCGCGGTGCTGGCCTTCTTTAAATACACCGCCTTCGCCATCGAGAGCGCGCATGGCTTGGCCAACTGGATGCACTGGCAGATGATCCCGGTTCCGGAGTTTTTCCGCAACATTATCCTGCCGGTCGGCATTTCATTCTATGTCTTCCAGAGCCTGAGCTATTGCATCGACCTCTATCGCGGCCACGCGAAACCGGCGGACTCTTATCTCGACTTCGCGTGCTTTGTCTCGTTGTTCCCACATCTCGTCGCCGGGCCGATCGTGCGCTACGGCATCATCGCCGAGCAAATGCGCCACCGCGTGGAGACACCGGAAGGCTTCGCGATGGGGCTGACCCGATTCGGTTTCGGCCTGGCCAAAAAAATCCTGCTGGCCGATCCGATGGGCGCCATTGCCGACGGAGCCTTTAGCGCTGGCGCGGGTTCGCTCACGACCACGACGGCATGGATCGGAGTCATCGCTTACGCCTTCCAGATTTACTTTGATTTTTCCGCCTACTCGGACATCGCCGTCGGCCTCGCCCGCACGCTCGGCTTCTATTTCATCGAGAACTTCGCCTCGCCCTACAAGAGTGTGAGCATCACGGATTTCTGGCGGCGCTGGCACATCTCTTTGTCCACTTTCCTGCGGGACTATCTTTACATTCCCCTGGGCGGAAATCGCAAGGGGCAGCTCCGCACCTATGTGAACCTCATGCTCACCATGCTCATCGGCGGCCTGTGGCACGGGGCGCAGTGGACCTTCGTCATCTGGGGCGCTATCCACGGCGGGATGCTCGCGCTGGAACGCTTGATGGGCAAAAACTCGATCTACGGCCAGGCCCCGACACTGCTGAAGATTCCCCTCACCTTCTTCATTTTGCTCATCACCTGGGTCTTCTTCCGCGCGGAGAATTTTACCACCGCCATGCACTACCTCAGCGCCATGTTCGGCACGGCCGACATCAAGCCCACCGCTGCGCTTCTACAATCGGAACTGCTGCGCGGCTTCAACATCTTCCAGCTTTTCATCTGCGCGATCGGCGTCTGGTTTATGCCCAACACCCAGACCATCCTGCATCGCTTCACCTTGGGGAAGGCAATCATAGGCCTGCTCCTGTTCATCGCCGCCGTGGCGATGATGTTCGCCCGAGGTCACAGTCCGTTCCTCTATTTCCAATTTTGATCTTTCATCGTTCATCCTTCATCCTTTCCTCCCATGTCCCAGATGCATAACCCCTACGCTGAAGAACGCTGCAAAGCGGTCTTTGAGATCAGCAAGGGCGTTGCGCGCATCTTCGCTGTCGTCTTCATGTCCGTGCTCTGGTTTCCGCCGCTGTGGGAGCACATCGCGCAGGCCAGCAAGGGTCGTTGGCAGGACACACCCGTCGTTAGGCTTTTCCATTGGCCGTCCGGCCAGAAGCTCGTGGTGCATTTGAACGATGTGGAAAAAAGCATGGAGCACTCCGGCTACGCCGTGGCCATGCGCCACACCGTCCAGGATTGGATGACCAACTTCGCCGGCGAAGGCAGTCACAAGGTATTCATTGGTTACAATGACGTGCTCTTCTATCAGCCCGACCTGAAATCCATCACCGGATACGGACCGCTCAAGCCGGAGCCGTTCAGCGTGATGAAAGATCCCGACCTCGCAAAAGTTAGCGATGCCAAATCCATCATTAACAGGTTCGCCGCGCAACTCAGGGAACGCGGCATTGATCTGCTCGTCGTCCCCGTGCCGCTCAAGTCCATGCTCTATTCCGAATACGTTTTCGGCGTCACGAATTATGATTGGATCACCCACCCCGACGCGCCTGAATTCTACAAAGAACTCCGCGCCAGCGGCATTGATGTGCTTGACCTCACGAGCGATCTCGCCGCGTTGCGCGACAAGCGCAAACATGTCTTCATCCGGCAGCCCGACCCCAAGGACAAAGCCGCCATCGCCCAGGCTGATGCCGAATCGAAGGAAACACTCGATGCCTTCCTGAAACAGGACACGCATTGGACGCCCGACGCCATGCGCTTCGTTGCCGAGAAAGTAGCCGGGCATGTGAAGAAGAATCATCCAAGGGCACTCCCGGCGTCGCCCTCGGACATCAGGGCGGTGGACGGCGTGGATCGCGAGAGCATGGGCGATCTTGTGAAGATGCTGGATTTAAAAGATGCACAGCAGAGTTTCGCGCCTGAACGAGTTTTCCTCAAGGTGATCGGCGAAGGCACTGAGAGTAAAAACTCAACCGTCGTGTTGATGGGCGACAGCTTCGTCAATGTCTTCGACGATCCCACACTTGGTTTTGAGAATCCCACCAATCCCGCCGAACGCATCCGCGCCGGCTTTGCCCAGCATCTGAGTTTACTCCTGCAACAGCCACTCGATGTCATCGCCATGAACGGCAAAGGCTCCACCGGCGTGCGCAAAGCTCTGGCCGCGCGTTACGACAACGAAGTGCGCGCGAAGAAACTCGTCATCTGGGTCATCGCCGCGCGCGACCTGCTGCTCTCGCGCAGCGCGGCGCGCGAAGCCAACATCGAATGGGCCGACGTGTCGTTCAATCCCAAGCCCAGCCCAGACGCCGCATCCGTCGGAACAGCCCCGGCCACGACATCCATCGTCATCGAAGCAAAGCTCGTGGAGAAATCGAAGAATCAAGACCCCAACGGCTCCCCTTATCGCGACGCGCTGCACACCGCACTCTATGATGTGGAGAAAGTCGTGAGCGGCTCTTTAGATACCAAACAAGTGCTCGGCATCCAGTGGACCTTTAAAGACAAGACCATGCAGCCGACCGCATCATTCGGCACCGGCCAGCGTTACCGGCTGACCCTCGTTCCGTGGGACACGAAAAAAGAACTGCAATCCATCAACCTCCAGGATGACAGCACCGCCTTCGATGTCGGGCGCTGGTTCGTGGAAAAAGCCGAACCGCTGCCCTGATTCAAACACCAGCAGCCATCCCTCTTCTCAATGGCTTGGCGGTTGACTCTTGCGCGGCTCGATAGACTATGGCGCCCGTGAAATACTGGCTCATCCGAATTTTTATCATCGGGATCTTCGCTGCGGGAGCGATCTGGTTTAAATACCAGATCGACCATCGCCCGAAGCGGGTGGAAGTCGCCGGCAGAAATAAAATTCTTCTACTGGGCAACGGCACGGACATCGAAACCCTGGATCCGCACATGGCCACCGGCGTTCCGGAGCATCACATCATCACCGCATTGTTCGAGGGGCTGGTCGCACCTGACGCGGATGATCCTGATAAAGATGCGCCGGGCGTGGCTGAAAAATGGGAATCACCTGACTTTGTCACCTGGACTTTCCATTTGCGCCATAATGCCAAGTGGAGCGACGGCACTCCCCTCACCGCTCTTGATTTTATTTATGCCTACAAACGGCTGCTGTCGCCCAAGCTCCTCGCGGACTACGCGGAAATGCTCCACATCATACGCGGCGCAGCGGCTTTCAACAAAGGCCAGAACCCGGATTTCTCGCAAGTCGGGGTGACCGCCGCTGATAATTACACGCTCATTATCACGCTGGATGGACCGGCCCCGTATTTCCCTTCCATGCTAAAGCACTACGCGTGGTTCCCGGTGCCACGGCATGCCATCGAACGATACGGCGCCATGGATCAGCCTGATGTTTCATGGGCGCGACCGGGCAAAATTGTGTCCAACGGCCCGTTCCAACTCAAGGAATGGGTCATCAATCATTACATCGCCGTAACTAAAAACCCGCAGTATTGGGACTCGGGCATGGTGAAATTGAAAGAAATTCATTTCTTTCCCACTGCAGATTCCAATACCGAGGAGCGACAGTATAAGGGCGGCCAGTTGCACGTCACGGATACCGTTCCGCTGGATAAGATTCCGTTCTATCGGGAAACGAAACCTCCTGATTTTTATCAGTCACCGGAGCTTTCCACCGAATTCTACCGTTGCAACGTCACCAAGCCCCCGCTCAATGACGCCCGTGTGCGCCGCGCTCTGGCTTTGGCGCTGGATCGTGAGGAGATGGTTACCAAAATTCTGCGCGGAGGCCAGCAGCCCGCCACGGGCATGACTCCACCACTGGCTGGCGATGGCTATGAAGTGCTCCATGTGGTCAAGTTCGATCTGGTCGAAGCGCGGAGGCTGCTGGCCGAGGCAGGCTTCAAGGATGGCAAGGGGTTTCCCAAATTCGACATTCTGACCAACAACAAGGGCAATTCCCGGACCGTCGCCGAATACTTTCAGGAAGCCTGGCGGAAAAATCTCGGCATCGAGATCGGCGTCAGACAGCAGGAATGGCAGGTCTATCTCGACTCCATGCGCAAGGGAGATTACACCCTATGCCGCGCCGGATGGACCGGCGACTATCCTGATCCCTTCACTTTCCTGAGCATCTGGCGCAGCTTTGACGGCAACAATTATACCGGTTGGAAAAATGCCAAGTATGATGAGCTCATGGCCGCATCCACCCACGAAAGAGACAGCGCCAAACGCCGTGAGATTCTGCGCGCGGGAGAAGAAATCCTGCTCGATGAAATGCCGGCCATTCCAATGAACTGGCGGCAGCAGTTTGAATTGCGCCGCCCGGAAGTGCTGAACTGGCACCGTTCCGTCATCAGTCATCGCTGCTACAAAGCGCTCGACCTCGCGCTTCCACCCCCGCCTTCCAAGCCATGATCCGCTTCATACTCAGCCGTTTATTGCAAGGTGTCATCGTCATCGTGGCGGTGGCCTCCATCACCTTTCTCATGATGCGCGCCTCACCCGGCAGCCCCTTTGCCAAGGAGCGTAACGTAGCTGCAGCCCAGCTGGCGGATCTGGAAAAACATTACGGACTCGACAAACCCTGGTATGTGCAGCTTGGAAAAAATCTCAAGGACCTGGCCACGCTCAATTATCCCATGTCTTACAGCCTCAAAGGCTGGAGCGTGGGCGACATTATCGCGCTGGGTTTTCCCATTTCGCTGACTGTCGGCGGAGCGGCCTTGCTCATCGGCATCGGCATCGGCGTGCCCGCGGGAGCCATCTCCGCCTTGCGGGCGGGCACTTACATTGACCGCAGCGTGATGTTGACGGCCACCCTCGGCGTCTGCGTTCCCAGTTTAGTTTTGGGCCCCTTGGTCGCACTTTTCTTTGGCCTGAAACTTCACTGGTTCAATACCGCAGGCTGGTATGACCGGGACGACTGGGTGCTTCCATCCATGACGCTCGGCCTGATCTCGGCAGCGGCCATCGCCCGCCTCACCCGTGGCGGATTGCGCGAGACACTGGCGCATGATTTCATCCGCACCGCCCGCGCAAAAGGTGCCAGCGAGCGCGCGGTGATTTTCCGTCACGCCTTCAAGATCGCCTGCCTGCCCTTGATCAATTACCTCGGCCCGCTGGCCGCCGGCCTGGTCAGCGGCTCTTTTGTGACCGAGACCGTTTTTCAACTTCCCGGACTCGGCCAGCACTTCATCAACTCCGCCCTCCACCTGGACTACACACTCGCCCTCTGGCTTTCATCGTTGTTCGCCACGCTCATCGTTACTTTCAATTTCTTCGTTGATATTTTGCAAGCCTGGCTCAATCCGCGCATTCGACTCAAAGGATGATCGACTCACCTGCAGTTCCCCCAATTAAATCTCCCGGCCCATGGCTGGCAGCATGGAAGCGTCTGACACGCCAGCGCGCCTCCATGCTCGCCCTGGGCTTTCTGGTTTTCATCGTCCTGCTTTGTGGACTGGCACCGCGATTGTCTCCTTATGAGGAATCCAATCAGGATTCCAATAGTGTCACCAAAGCCCCCAGTGCCTCACACTGGATGGGCACCGACCAGTTGGGTCGTGACATCGCCACCCGGGTGCTTTATGGCGGACGGGTCAGCTTGCTGGTGGGTCTCGTCGCGACTGCAGTGGCCATGCTCATTGGTGTCACCTATGGCCTCATCTCAGGACTGGCCGGCGGCAGGATCGATTCCTTGCTCATGCGTGTGGTGGACATCCTCTACTGCTTTCCTTTCATCGCCTTTGTCATTTTGCTCACCATCATGTTTGGGCGAAGCTTTGTTTTGCTCTTCGTGGCCATCGGCGCGGTCGAATGGCTGACCACGGCGCGTGTGGTGCGCGCGCAGGTGCTTTCGTTAAAAAACCAGGAATTCGTCCTCGCCGCCCGGGTCTGCGGCGCGCGCTGGTGGCGTGTTCTTTTCCGCCATTTGCTGCCGAACGTCATGGGCCAGGTGGTCATCTATGCCAGCCTCACCGTGCCCGGCGTCATGCTGCTGGAAGCCGTGCTTAGTTTCCTTGGATTGGGTGTGCAACCTCCCGCCAGTTCCTGGGGTGTGCTTATTCAAGAAGGCGCCGCCAATATGGAAACCTCTCCCTGGATGCTGATCTTCCCCGGACTCGCGTTCACCACCACCCTGCTCGCGCTGAACACCCTCGGCGATGGATTGCGCGATGCGCTCGATCCCAAGAGCGGGAACTGAATACGAAATGATGGTCTGGCCCTATGAACGGCATTCTCGGGGGAGCGGTTGCCCACATCAACGCGATCTCCTCAAGCGTGAGGGCCTAGTGTAGTGCGCGTGAAATAGTATAACAA
>JAYVOH010000215.1:0-3783 GCA_043758025.1 Verrucomicrobiota bacterium | reverse complement strand
TCTGGGCAAGGTCAAGAACATTGAGGTGCGTGATGTTGCGGCCGATGCCGTGGTGGAACCGCCAATGGACTTTTCGCTGGTCGAAGACGTTTTCATTGTTCAAACAGAATCGGGCGGATCATGAGCATTTTTTATTACATGACCGTCTGGGTATTGCTGGCGTTTAGTTTTGGCGCGCAGGAGTTCCTGCCTGCCATCGAGTTCGCGCACCAGGCCAGGGTGCTTCTCCCGCCGGCATTGTTTTTTTGTTCGGCGCTTTCGGTTTCTTTTCCCGTGATGCTCATCTTCGCCTTCTTCACCGGCTTTGTCTGGGACGCGCGTCATCTGCCCTACAAGCCGGACAAAGTAAAATTCAGCCAAGCTTCTGAAATGACTGCGGCCGGTCACGCTGAAACACGAGAACACGCCCGCGGCAACCTTCCGCCCGGATATTCCATTCTGCTCTTTGGCGCTCTGGGCACCGTGATGCAAGGCATCCGTCCCTTGTTCAAACGCGGCCGATGGGAGATCCCCGTAGTGATGGTGGGAGTTGCCACCTTTACCTGGCTCCTGACAGAGTATCTTTTGATGTCATTCCTGCGCGGCAGATTTTATTTCCCCGATGGCTTGTGGTCGAAGCTCATTACCGATGCACTTCTGGCCATGCTGGTCGCGCCGCTGCTGCTCTATACTTTGCATTCATTTGCGCGTGTTCTTCGTTTTGAAGCGCGCCATGAGGGCATCACCCTTCGCTTCCATGGTAGCTAAATACCGCTTGCGTCTCTACATGATCACACTGGCGGTGCTGGTGGGGTTCGGCGCGCTCGTGCAGCGCTTGTGGAACCTCTCGGTTGTTCATAACGATGAATACAAAAACAAAATTCGCGGCACCAAGACCCTTCGTGCCCGTGTGCCCGGCGCGCGGGGCGAGATCAAGGACCGCAATGGCATCCCGCTGGTCTCCAACAAGCCGTCCTTCGAAGTTCGCATCAATCTCAAAACCCTGGTTGATGAATACCGTCGCCAGGTGGCCGAGGACAATAAAAAAATCGGCGAGGAAAACCGAAGGATTGATCTTGCCGTCAAAGCTGGAGCCGACCCCGCACTGAAGCAAAGCAAAAAGGACAAACGCGAAACGCCCAAGGTGGATTACCAGTTCAGGGACGGTAAGGGATTTCGCAGTGTGAAGGAGGAGATCGACATCGTCACCATTGTGAACGAGGCGGTCATCGAACCGCTCAACCAGATCGGGCTGGCCGCGCCATTTAACGCTGAAAAACTTCGCACTCAATACCGGACCAATCGCGGTGTGGTTCCCTGGGTTTACCGCCGCGACCTTACCTTCGAGGAATTCAGCCAGTTTGCCGAGCACCGGCTGGGCCTGCCTGGAGTCGCGGTGGATGTGCGCCCCGTGCGTCAGTATCTCTATGATGCGATGGCGTGCCACGTCCTCGGTTACGTGAATCAGGCGGATGAGAAACTGGTTTCGGATGAAGAAAAAAAACAATGGAACTTCTTCGTGCCCGACGACTACGGAGTCTATGGCGTAGAAAAATCATTCAATGAAGAATTGCGTGGGCGACCGGGTTACAAGGAACTGCTTCAAGATGAAAAAGGGCATATCGTCAGCGTGCTCCATAATGAGGAGCCTAAACGCGGCCACGATGTGTGGCTCACCTTAGACGCCCGCATTCAATACATCGCCGAGCGCGCGTTGCGCGACAGCATCCCGCAGATCGGTCGTGGCTCGGTCGTCGTCATCCAACCGGCCACGGGAGAAGTGCTGGCCATGGCGTCCGTTCCTTCTTTCAACCCCAACAAATTCATCCCCAGCATCTCCCTTGCTGAATTCCAGGAATACAACACCAACATCGCCAACCCTTTATTCAACCGGGCCGTCAAACCCTACGCGCCCGGCTCCACCTACAAAGTCGCCATCTCATTCGCGGGCATCATTGCCGGCACGGAGAATGAACATTTCAACTGCCCCGGCGGCATCACTTACGGCAACAAATACATGAAATGCTGGATTGCCGAAAAAGGCGGATCCCATGGCACGCTTAATCTTAGCGATGGCTTGAAGAACTCCTGCAACTGCTTCTTCTATCAGTATGGCAATCGTGCCGGGATCAACAACATCGAGAAGGCCGGTCACATGTTCGGTTTTGGCGAACGCACTGGAATTGAACTCAGCGATGAAGACTCCGGCATCTTGCCCACGCCGAAATGGCTCCGGCTGCACACCAAGGAAACCTGGCCGGACGGCAACAATGCCTATACCGCGAACACCTCCATCGGGCAGGGCTATGTGCTGGCAACGCCCTTGCAAATGGCCTGTGTCTCGGCGGCGGTCGGCAACGGTGGCGTTTGTTACAAGCCTCATCTGCTCAAAAAAGTGGCGGATGACAATGAGATCGTCCGCGAACAACAGCCAATCATTCGCGGCAACTTTTCTGATTACGGACTCACGCAAAAGAAACTGGAGCTCGTGCGCCGAGGCATGTGGAAAGTCGTTAATGAAGACGGTGGCACTGCCAGAGCCGCGCGCATTCCCGGCGTGGAAGTCGCGGGAAAAACCGGCACCGCCCAGGCCTGGCGTCCCGATGGACAGAAGGACAATCACACGCTCTTCATTGCCTTCGCGCCTTATGTGAATCCCAAATACGCCGTCTGCATTCTCGTTCAGGGCGGTAAATCCGGCGGTGGATGCTGCGCCCCGGTGGCCAAACGAGTGCTGGAGCAGGCGCTCTCGCTTGATCAGGGCGGCACACTCCAGCTGGCATCTGTTCCTGAAGTTCGCGGCCATCTCAACCACATCGAACAGATATCCTTTGAAGGCGTGGCCATGAATGTGGCCAGGAATGAGGATGACAATGACCTTGGCAGCAATGGAGACGAGCCGCCCAAGCCCGCCGCCCACACGCCGTCTGCAAACGTTACCCGCGCCGTTCCCGTCGCCCCCAGCATCAAGCCCGAGGCCGACGCCGAAGGCACACGCGCCGTAAAAAACAAACAACCACCTCCGCGTCGCGCCAGTTTCTTCCGCAACCTGTTTCATCGAGACTGATCAAACCAAAAACAAAACAATACTTTAACAGACAAAAATTATGGCATTACAATTCGTCAAAAGAATCAAAGAATTTCTCACTGGAAAAAAAGACCCCAACACCGGCACCCGGATCGTCATCAACTGCGAGAAGCTGGAGAACCGCGTCGCCCTGCTGGAAAACGGCGTGCTCGAAGAATACTCCGTGGAGCGCGTGGGCGAGCCACATCTTGTGGGCAGCATCTTCAAGGGCCGAATCAAAAACATTGAGCAGGGCTTGAAGGCCATGTTCGTGGACATCGGTCTCGACAAGAACGCATTCCTTCACTTCTGGGACGCCATCCCTGCCGCGCTCGATGCCGGTTTGGAGGAAATCCGCCGGGGAGATAGCGTGAGAAAGAAACAACCCAACATCACCGCGCGGGACATCCCAAGCCTTTATCCCATCGGTTCGGAAATCATGGTGCAGGTCAGCAAGGGGCCCGTTGGCAACAAAGGCCCGCGTGTCTCGACCAACATCTCTCTTGCAGGCCGGTTGCTCGTGCTCATGCCGCTTAATGAATCCTGCGGTATCTCGCGCAAAATCGAAGATCCCAAGGAACGCGCCCGTCTCCGCAAGATCATCGAAGAAATCAACCTCCCCGAGGGCATGGGCATCATCATGCGCACCGAAGCCCAGGGAAAACGCAAGGGCTACATCGTCCGCGATTACAGCATCCTGCTCGAACAGTGGAACGAGGTCGTGAAGAACCGCGACA
>JAYVOH010000214.1:0-3785 GCA_043758025.1 Verrucomicrobiota bacterium | reverse complement strand
TTTCGCGTCTTCCACGATGCCGAATCCGCTGAGCAGCAGCGTCACTGGGATGGAGACGGGGCCTTCGTCCGTCTTGAAGTAGTTATAGAATGAATCCTTTCCGGAGACGAAGGGCGCGCCGTAAATCTCAGCTGCATGAGCCATGCCCTTGGTCGTTTCCACCAACGCGCCGAGTTCTTTATGATCGTCGGGATTGCCGACGCAGAAATTATCCAGAATGGCAATGCGCTCCGGGTTCGCGCCCATGGCAACGAGCTGACGGATGCATTCGTCCACGCAGGCACGCCCCATGAGATGCGGATGCGTTTTGCCCCACTCAGGCAGCAGTGACAAACCGAGCGCGACAAGTTGCTTGCTGCCGTCCACACGAACGACAGAACCATCTTGCGGCGCGTCGCCCGAGGCACCGGCCAGCGGCTTGAGCACGGTGTTGCCCTGCACCTCGTGATCGTATTCACGGATGATGGGCTCGCGGGAGACGATGGCGAAATCCGATAGGATCGACTCCAGAATCTGGTTGCCTGTGTCCGCATCCTCAATGGGCACAAATACATCCGCCTCATCATTGGGCGTTTTCCACTCGCCGCGCAGATGACGGCGCGGAGCTTCATGGAGTTTCCGGCAGTCGAGACGACAGACCTCCTCACCGTGATGCTTCACCTTTAGAATGCCAGTGCCGTCGGCCTTCGCCAAGACACAAAGTTCCGTCTCATAAATTGCGGCCAACTTCAGCATCTGCGGCAAATCTTTTTCTTCGATCGCGATAACCATGCGCTCTTGGGACTCGCTGATGAAAATCTGCCAGCTCTCCATTTCATCTACCTTCAATGGCGCGTTCTCCAACCAGACTTCGCCGCCGCATTCGCTGAGCATCTCGCCCGCAGCGCTGCTGAAGCCCCCCGCCCCGCAGTCGGTGACAAATTGAATCAATCCCTGATCGCGTGCCGCAATGATGAAGTCGGCGACTTTTTTCTCCTCGATCGGGTTGCCGATTTGCACAGCGGTCTGGTCTTCTTCGTGGCTCGCGGTGGTCAGTGATACGCTGGAGAACGTCGCGCCCTTCAGTCCATCGCGCCCGGTGCGACCACCAGCAGCGATGAGGATGTGACCGGGTTTCACTTCCTTCTCGATGTCCTTGATCGGAATCACGCCCATGGTGCCGCAGAAGACGAGCGGATTGTAAATGTAAGCGTCATCGAACGCGATGGCTCCGCTGGTGGTGGGAATGCCCATGCGATTGCCGTAGTCCCGCACGCCGCGCACCACGCCGCGCATGATGCCGAGGGGATGAATCACATCCTTGGCCTTGATGTCCGACTCATGCGTATCCGGCGGGCCGAAGCAGAACACATCGAGCGATGCAATAGGCTTCGCGCCCTTGCCCGCGCCGAGGATGTCGCGAATCACGCCACCAAGTCCGGTGTTCGCGCCCGCGTAAGGTTCGATCGCGCTGGGGTGATTGTGCGTCTCCGCCTTGAGGCAGACGGCAAGGTTGTCGTCGAGCTTAACAAAGCCAGCATTGTCCGTGAACGCACTGAGAACAAAGCCGGGCTTCTTCGCGATAATTCGCTCGGTTACGGCCCTGATGTAGGTCTTGAACAAACCGTCCACGACTTCTGATTTGCCATCGAGCGTGTGCTCGATGCGCGCGCCGAAGATGCGATGCTTGCAGTGCTCGCTCCAGGTTTGCGCAATGACTTCGAGTTCCACATCGGTCGGTTCGCGCTTTTCATCTGCGAAGATTTTTTGCACCACGAGCATGTCCTCCTGCGAAAGCGAGAGTTTCATGCGCTTGCTGAGCGCGAGGAGTTCCTCGCCGGACAAGCCAGAGATGTGAATGTGGCGGTAGATGGCTTTGGGAGACGGAGCGGACATGAATGATATCTTTTGCTAGCAGAGAGGCGCTTTAACGCAAGCCAAGGCGTCGCTTGATTGCAGATGGATTTTGCCGAAAATCCATGATGGCATGAACAAAAATACGAGTTTCGACGACTTTGTAGAACACCCCGAGATTCCACTCCAGCATTAGCAGCCGCCGGAAGGATTCACCGCATTGCGCAGCAATTTGCGGATGCTTTTTTAACAAGTCACACGCCCTCACGAATGAATCGTCAAATTCCACTCCACGGCCTAGAGAGGAATCTTCGAATTTGCCAAAATGATCGACCAGATCGGCCTCAGCGCCGAGCAGCATTACAACTTCATTCATTGCTTCGAAGCGAACATTCTTCGACGGGCTTCATCTAGCGTCATGGCGGACTCGGGATGCTTCTGATAGTGCTGCCATCGCCTCTCCAATTCCGCGAATATCACACTCTTCAGCGGCTGCTGCATGGTCGGATCATCGGACGTCAGTTCTTGTTCAAGCTCGTCAACAAGCTGCCACTTTTCCTCCTTGGTGAAGTCCTTGAGCTGGGGAATGCGTTCTGCGATCATTATTGAAGGAAAATACGATGCAAATCCGCCGAGTCAAGCCGCCCGCAGCACCTCGGAATTCTGGATCGCTGGGTTCACAATATCCTTCACAAACACATCAGCGTCCGCGTCTTCGCCGAAAACATAAATGCGCGTTTTCAGTGTCAGCCTGTTCAGTTTGAAAGCGGCTGCTTTCAACGTGTGATAGTAACCGAGGATCGCCTCTTTTTCGAGATCAAGCGCGCCGCCCTTCATGCCGTAGTCTAACATGAAGGCCATGCCATTCCACAGCGGCTTCGCGTTCTGGTGCGCCGTCTGGCTGATTTGATCCACGAGCACTTCATGGA
Source organism: Verrucomicrobiota bacterium (assembly GCA_043758025.1). Classification (GTDB taxonomy): domain Bacteria; phylum Verrucomicrobiota; class Verrucomicrobiia; order Verrucomicrobiales; family Verrucomicrobiaceae; genus VFKE01. Next base: position 1,023 of record JAYVOH010000214.1, on the reverse strand, counting down.
CGAAAGCATCAAGCGCTTGGGCATCGCCCTCGAAGTCGAAAATGTAGCGCATCGTTTTGCGATAACTCAGCGGACTGGCTGGCGGCTCATAGAGGAGCGACTGCGCATCGCTCTCGGTGTCGAACGTGTTGGTGATTTCGTAGGTAGTTGTCAAAATCTCGTCTGGGATTAGGCGTTCATGGTTGAAACAAAAACACGAAGGTGCAAGTGGTTTGATGCGTGCTTGCATGGCGAGGAATTATCCGCTAGGGTTTCAATCAGTTACTTCCATGAGCCTCCTCGACCGCATCACCATCAATCCGAATCAATGTGGCGGGCGTCCATGCATTCGTGGACAGCGCATTCGCGTGAAGGACGTGCTTGATCTTCTGGCAGCGGGTGTGCCCGAGGCGGAGATTCTGGAAGATTATCCTTACCTTGAAGTTGAGGACATTCGCGCGTGCTTGGAATACGCCGCAGCGGAATCTGATCATCCGATCCTGGCCACAGCCTGATGCTCCATGAAATGGCTTGTGGATGCCCAGCTTCCGCCTGCTCTTGCACGGATGCTGACTGCAACAGGTCTCGATGCAATGCATGTGGATGACATCGGATTGCGCCATGCGGACGACGGTTCAATCTGGACATGGGCAGTCGAGAACAACGCTGTCATTCTTACGAAGGACGAAGACTTTCCGCGCCGCGCATTGACCGCCAAGGATCCGCCTGTGGTGGTGTGGCTGCGCGTCGGCAACACCAGCCGCCGCGCGTTACTGGCATGGTTCGCTCCGCTGCTTCCAAAGATCGAAGCGGAGATCGCAACTGGAGAGAAGATTATCGAAGTGCGATAAGTGAATGTCAGCGGCAGATAAGTCCGTGATTCGGCATCAAGCCATAGTTGATAGCCACGAGATGGATGATGAGTCATCCGTTTCGAGCGCCTCGGGAAAGCTGCACTCGTATGTTTGAAAAACTCACAATTGGGGAGTGTAAACTTGTTTCTGTAAAAGGCGGCTTGCCTCGTATCGCGCGCCCCTCCGGGGG
>JAYVOH010000213.1:0-3786 GCA_043758025.1 Verrucomicrobiota bacterium | reverse complement strand
GTTCTGGTTCACCTGTTCTTTGGTATAACCATTCCGGACCATCATGGCCTGCACGGCGGGCGTGGCGGGGGAGGGGCGTTTGCAATAGTTGCACAGGCGCCGCACCAGTCGCTGGGCCTGGCTGAGGGCGAGGGAGTCGGCCACGAGATATTTTTCCACCCCCATGCTGAGCAGTCGCGACACAGCGCGGATGGAATCATTCGCGTGCAGGGTGGTGAGAACAAGGTGGCCGGTGAGCGAGGCATTGACGGCGGCGTTCGCCGTCTCGGCATCGCGGGACTCACCGATGAGGATGATGTCCGGGTCAGCGCGAAGCAGGGAGCGGAGGCCGTTGGCGAAGTCGAGATTGTAAACGGGATTGGTCTGGGTCTGGTTGATGCCCTCGACTTCGTATTCGATGGGATCTTCGATCGTCTGGATGTTTACCGAGACATCGTTCACGCTGTTGAGCAGCGCATAGAGCGTGGTGGTCTTTCCCGAGCCGGTGGGGCCGGTGACGAGGACAAGTCCCTGATCGCGCTGCATGGTGCGGCCGAGGATGTCGAGCTGCCGGGTGCTGAGGTTGAAGTCGCTCAAGCGTCGCACGCCGTCCCGTTTGTCGAGGAAGCGCATGATGATCTTCTGGAACTCGCGGCGGGTGGGCACGGCGGCGACACGCACGTCGAGACGGCGGGCGCCGATGCGGATGGCAAAGCGGCCATCCTGACATTCCTGACGGCTCTGGCCCATGTTGGACCAGTTTTTCACGAGGGCGACGAAGCGGGTCAGCAAATCCTCCGACGCGGTGAGGATGACCTGCATGGTGCCGTCGATGCGGGCGCGGAAGCGGGTGAGGTTGTAATATTTCTCAATGTGCAGATCGCTCGCGCGGCAGCGGATGGCGGTGAACAAGGCCCAGTGGATGATTTCCTCCGGCGAGTGATGCAGGTTCTGGGGATTGATGCGGCCCATGTCCTCGGGGCTGATGTCCACGAGGTTGTCATCATCCGAACTGCTCAGCTGGGCTTCGATTTTTCCGACTGATTCCGGGTCGAGACTGGCGCTGGCGCGGGCGATGGACTCCCGGACGGCGGAGGCATCCGCGAGCACCGCGATCATTTTTACCTGGCGGTTGCCCAGCGAGAGCCATTCATCTTCGAAGGCGTAGTTGTCCGGCGTGTCGCTCAGCAGATAGACCGTGTTCTTGCCCACGAAGAGGGGATAAACATTGTGCCTCTCCAGCAAGTGAAAGGGGAAGGCCTGCTGACGCGGGGCTTCTGCGGCATTGTAGGCCAAGGTCTTGCTGCCGCCGCACATGGCGGCCAGGCCAACGCCGAGGTTGCGCTGGACGGCGTTGAAGTCGGTAATGCTGAGCTTTTCCTTCTTCTCCTTGACGGATTCGGAAAATCCGCTCAGGCGGGTGAGATCGGCAGCGTCATAGGGGAAATATTGCAAGAGCCACTCGAACGTCTCCTGGATGCCTATTTCCTTGAAGGAGGGGCATTGCAGATGCTCCAGATTGTTTTTACCAGGAATAGGCTCCACGGTGAAGCGCTGCACCAAATCCTGACGGGTGCGCATGTATTGCTGGGTCGTGATGATCACGCGAATGGTGAACGGAAGGGGCACACCCCAGAGGTCCACGGCCTTCGGATTGTGATGGGCCATGACCAGAACCGGGCCGACTGCCGTGACGGGCAGCCAAGGCTCTGCGGATTGGGGGAGACGGCCCAGTTTCCGCACCAGTTTTTCCGCTTCCGGTGAGCAGCTTTCCCGCAACAAGGTGACGGGGATCAGGCCATGTTGCAGGGCGATGCCCTCCAGGGAGATGACCGCCTGGTCGATCGTCTGACTGATGTCCGCAAAAGCGACCTGGACTTTGGGTTCTTCCTTGCCGGGTTTTTCTGTCGTGGTGGTGGTTGACATGGGATGTTGGAAAGTTTGGGGGCCGTCATCTTCCGGCCATGGTGAAATCAGACGGAAAATTATAGGGAGTGGTGAGGGAGGCGCCGTCGAAGTCCACCTTGACTCCCGCGCCGGTGTCTCCGGGGTTCACTAATTTAAATAGAGTGCCTGCCCACACGAGCCGGTAATCGGTGGTGGTGCTGGAAATCACCGGCGTCCAGTTGTTAGGCAGATACGGTGAGCCGACGGCCGGATTCACCGGTTTGCGATATTGCAGCGTCTGGATGACCCAGCTGGAATCCGATCCGTCAGTGACCACATGCACTTTCAACTGGTAGTTGCAGTCATTGAAACGATGGACGGCGGTGTTGACCCGCTCCAGCAGTTCCTTGGCGAAAGCGGCCTGGCTTGAAGCGTTAAACCCCGAGAATTTGGAGATGGCCAGGGACGAAAGAATGCCCATGACCGTGACGACGACGACCAGCTCGGTCATGCTGAAGCCCTGATGCCGGACAGGAGTGGTGGTGGTTTTCATCGCCTTGAGAGGTGTCTAGTAGGCTATGACGGTGGTGCCGGTCAGGAGGGTGACTTTTTTCAGCGGATCAATGGAGTTGAAGGTAACGGAGTAGCCGTTCGGGATGTAATCGGTGAGGTTGGTTTCGGAAAAGGCGAGGTAGGGGGAGATCAGCGCATACTTGGCCTGGGCGGTGGACGCGCCGTTGAAATCACTGACGGCCTGAGTGCGTCCGCGCACCTGGATGTAAGTGGCCAGGGCCATGTTGATGGATTCGCAGCGGGCAATGCAGAGGTTGCGCTCCGCATCTCCGCGCATCTTGGTGAGGTTTGGCAGCGCGAGGAAGGAGATCACGCCGATGATGGCCACAGCGGCGAGCATCTCGACCAGTGAGAACCCGGCGCGGGCCAGAAGTGATTTTTTTGCTGAACAGTGGCGGTTCATAAGTGGTTTGGTTAGAGTGCGTTGAGTGTCACCGTGGGATAGCTTCCGGTGACCCAGTCGGGCATGGCGATGTATTGTTTGGAACTGGCCAGCGCATCGCTGCTGATCTTGCTGGAATTGGTGGTGCTGGAGGTGATGTGACTCGAAGTGCTGTTGTCCAGGTAGGAGGCAATCAGGTTGAAGCGCGCCTGGGCCGTCGTGAGGACGTTGTAGGTGGCCTGGATTTCGGCAACCGTGCGCATTTTGCCGGTGCCGGTGGTGGCGTTGATCACATTGACGCGGTTGGTGTCACTGTTGACCCAGGCGATGACGGCGTTCTGAACAGCGGCCTGCTGCTGCCGGGCGATAATGCGGGAACTGTCTGAATTGACGTTGGAAAAGGAGGTGACGATAATCGTCGCCATGAGGCCCATGATGGCGATGACCATCAGCGACTCAATCAAGGTGTAACCCTGATGTCGTAGGGTGTGGAAATGGTTTTTCATAAGTCCGGTGGTGCGGTTTATTTGTGAAAAGCGGACCTGACGGTTTTAACTCGCCAGGTCCGCCTCGGAGCCACATGAAGCTGTGGCGGTCAGTCTGTTTCCACTGCCTTGGGTTTGCCCCAAGGCCATGAAGAACGAAACTTACTTGGTCGAGAACGTCACGCCCGCAGGAGCGTAGGCGGTCAACTCGGTGTTCGTGTCCACGATGCCTGCGTTGTAGCCGTCTTTCGCGCTGGTGGCGGCTGTTTTGACTCCGCTCATTACTGGGATGGCGACGGCAGCCAGGATGCCGATAACGGCGATAACGACGAGGAGTTCGATGAGGGAGAAGCCCTTCTTGAGAGCGGATTTCAGGTTGGTGTTCATATAATTATTTCAGGTGTATTGTTGTTGTTTTTGTTTTGTTTTTACCAGGCGTATGCCCGGCTGTTTTTTGTCTTTGCCGAGCGTATGCCCGGC
>JAYVOH010000212.1:0-10900 GCA_043758025.1 Verrucomicrobiota bacterium | reverse complement strand
CAGACGATGAAGAGTGGCCGAACTACTGGACGATGATGGTGAAAGTCACGCCTGCCGACCGGGCGGATCAGATCACCTTTGAAAAGCACGGAGACGAGCCATGGTGTGTGGAAAAAGTAGTGGCCAGCACGGACACGAGCAAGGGCGAAATCCGGGTGCGGATCACGGCAAAGGTTCCCACCACAGCGATTACGAAGCATGGAAAGAAAGTGCGCCGTCCAACCGGAACGCTGATTGTCGCCAAATACAAAGGCGTGAAGGTCGCCCAAGCGAACTTTTATGTCATCAGGCCAGAGTTCTTTCCGCGCAAACCAACAGTCATTTTTCCGGTTCATCCTGGAGACAGTGATCTTACGCCTCCTCGATCGCTAACCATGCACGCACCATATGAGGGGCAGGCTGTCGCATCTGATGCGAGAGAAGGCCAAGCGCCGCCTGAGAAAATCTTTTGGAATAATGTCTATTACCAATGGAATATTATGCCCGTCCAAGATCAATACATGCAGCCATTGGCTGATTTTTATGCGGGAACTGCCGTTTTTGAGGAGGGAGATGAATCTGAAGGTTGGATTGCATGGTCAAGCGGTGCGACTTATCTTGATCCAGTTTGGAGAGTGTTTGGAAATTATCGGTGGTGGCGTGATATATGGGGGCACTATCATAGGGAATACGATGGATTGCTTCCTGAATTTCCCTTGCCATGGATTGATGATGAAGCGGGTGATTTTGTGGTCAGAGTTGCCGGATGGGTTTTGAACAATGGTGACTTAATGAACCGTCGAATATCCATTCGGGATGTGACTCCTCCTTCGCCATATTACCCTCATACCATGCCACTACATTTGCATTATACACTAGAATATTTTTGAAACCATGTGTCATTTAGCCCGCCCCCAATCAGTGCTGCTGCTTACACTGCTCATTAGTGGAAAAACTTGGGTGTCAGCCACCGAGGACGATAAAATAGATTCACAGTCAAAGACCACAAGAACAAATTCCATGAAAGCAGATTCTTCATACGTAACTATTTCTTCCTCATTGCTCGAGCGGCTGATGGATGACTATAGGCCGGAAAACGTGGCCGAATTATTCGATTATTTGTCCATTGATCCCGAGGAACAACGAAAAATTTATCCCGCATACCAGATTGCAGAGAAAGCCGCAAAGGAGAAGCAGCGGACGCTGTCCGCACCTGGAACTGGAAAGATTGTGATGAAGGTGGGCGACTCCATCGCCATCCGTGCTCTTGGCGAGCAGGCGATTGACGCCTGCGTCACGGTGTTCTCCAAGAACCTTAAACTTGCCATCTCCAACAACACACAGAAGGTTCTTTGCCAGTGGGCGCGACAAAGATTGAAGCAAAGTTTCACAAAAACGTTTACGATCCAGCTGCAAAAAGAGGTTGTAACAATGTCGCCGGACGGAAAATCAGGTTTTGGCTCGGGAGGTGGTTCTAATTCCTATTATCGCACACCTCGTCATTTGAGAGACTATTACTTTAGGGTTCATCGTCTTATTGATGGCAAGCCCTCTCCTGGCACAGAGACCTTTTCACCTGCATCGATTCAGGATGGACATCGCTACGACTTTCTAACCATCGAGACGGGGGAGGATGCCGCAAAGCCCCCAGTGGAAAAGCCAGGGGAAGCGCCTAAAATGGAAAAAGGCCGCTGACCGCCGTAGCATTCCGGTGGAACAACCGACTGAGGCGTGTGACTACCGGTAAAACTTTCCAAGCCGCCTCAAATTGGGCAGTCTGAGAGCGGAAACCACGCCCAAAAACAAAACAGAAAGGAAAAACATACTATGGCAGACCAGGAAATGCTCGCTGCGATTGCGACGGGCGAACTCATCGTGCTAGTCAACGGCGAACGGAGCCTTTACGACCCGTTCCGGCTCAGCACCCCGCTGGAAACATTGATCACCGCGCGGACCAATGACGCGAAGGTGAAGAACTCGGCGTCACTCCTCTCGGCGGGCGACCAGTCCGGCGCACAGACGCGCGTGGATGGGGCGCGGGACAAACTCGGCGCGCTGCTGCGCAACGGGTTCAACTATCTCAAAAGCCTCCCGGCGGACGACGTGCCGCCAGCGGATCTGCGCGATGCGCTGGAGAGCTATGGATGGGAGGGCGGGAAGCTGGGGGACTTGAGTTCGCCCGCGCGGATCGAGGCGCTGGCGGAGCAGGCGGCGGATGCGACGCCGAATCTCGACCCGGCGGTGCGCTATCCGGCGAATCTCCTTTCCCGCATTGCCAACTGGCTGGGCATTCTCGAAGCGAACAAGTCGATTGCGGGCGGGGGCGCTTACTCAACGGTGATCGACGCGAAGGATGCAGCGCGCGAGGCGCTGCTGGCAGGCATCTCGCGGGTGCGCTTTTTCTACTGTAGCGCGAGCGACGAGCGCGACCAGACGCCTGAGCTGGCGAAGATCGGCCTCCAGCCCAGACGCGATCCCGGTGATGCGCAACCGCAACCGCTCCCGGAAGCGCCGGGCATGACGACCTTCGATTCGGTGACTCGCGAGTTGTCCATCGCTGAACTGCCTGCGCACGCCACATCGCTGCGCGGCTGGCGGCAGGCGCCGGGTGGCCAGCCAGAGCTGGCCGGTGTATCGGTGGGGACGACGGTGTCGGTCGCGGACTTCAGCCCTCCCGCGCCGGGTGTGACGTATCAGGCCTGGGTGACCGGGCACAACTCGCGGGGCGACGGCCCGGCCAGCAACAAAGTGAGCTTCGCGGCGTGAGCATTGGGAGAGCCGTTGTCGTGGGTCTGCCGCGTTCCGCCACCACGCTGGTGTGCGAGGCGCTCTGGCAGCACCCGCGCATCCTGGCCTTTGGCGAGATCTTCCATCACGCGGAGGCGGAGCGGTTGCGCTGTCACCAACTGGGGGCGGGGGAAAGCCGGTTCTATCCCGGTCCCGACGGGTTGGATGCCTACCTTGCGCACCTCTGCGCGCTCGCTCGCGCGAAGGGGAAGGACTGGCTTTCCTTCAAGCTGATGGACTACCAGGAGCCGAAACTCTGGCGGTTGCTGGCAGCCGACCCTTCCTTCCGTCTGGTTTACACCAAGCGCGACAACCCGCTGGAGGCGCTTGTTTCCAGCGAGATCGGCCGCCGGACTAATGTCTGGCACGCGCGGCGGGAAGAGCAACGCGACCGGGTGAAGGACGTGAGGGTGAGCATCAGCTGCGAGCAGGCGGCGGATCATTTCCGCCGGGACAGGGCATTTGAAGGGCGTTTGCACGCCCTGCCCAATCCGGTTCTCACCCTTCGCTACAGTCTCATCGCTCGCGATTTTCCGGGAGCGATGCGGGCGGTTTTCGAGTTTCTCCATCTGCCCGCCGCAGAGGTGCGTCCGATGCAGATGAAGGTCGCGCAAAAAAGCCTTCCGGAGCGGGTTGTCAATTTCGACGAGCTGCGCGCCCGCTTTGCTGGGACGGAGTGGGAGGTTCATTTCCTATGATCCACGTCGAATACAGCGGCAGGCTGGGAAACAATCTGTTCCAGTTTGCCCACGGGTGGATTCTCTCGAAGCTCTCAGGCGTGCCCCTTTGCTGCAAACCGCTGGGACTTTTCCCCGGCACGCAGGGTTTCCTGCCCGCAGCCGGGGGAGCGCCAAAAGTCGCGCGGGATGCTGTGCGGACGCCGCGCCACGGGTTCAACGTCGGGCGCCTCGTGATGCTGGCGCGTGAATGTGACGTGGTGGTGGACGGGAACCAGCATGACACCGCCTATTTCGAGCCGCACAAGGCATTGTTGTCCGATGTGCTCAAACCGCACCCCGGTCCGTTCACGGCGAGCAATTCCGATGAGGTGGTGTTGCATCTGCGGTTGGGTGACTTTTTCAACCATCCAAAATGGCCGCTCGCCGTGAAGCTGTTTTCCTACCCGGTCGAGGCAGTCCACCGGCTGCTCTCCCGGCTGGACTATGAGCGGTGCTGGATTGTCACCGACAGTCCCGGTGCGGAAGTGGTGGCGCACATCGTCAGGCAGCATCGGGGCGTCTGTGTCAGCGGCGACATGCACCATCACTTCCGGACTCTCTATCACGCCCGCCGGCTGGTTTTGACGCCCTCGACATTTGGCTGGTGGGCGGCATGGCTGGGGCATGCAAACGAGGTTCACTTTCCGCATGAACTTGGTTTTTGGAAAAGCGAAAATAACTTCGCGCTTCATGTGAGGGAGCCGCGCTACCAGTTTTATGGAGAAGGAGAGTAGCGTATTGAAAATCAACTGCACCATTCTTCCTCACCGAGGTGGCGGGCTTTTCAGCCAGCTCAATAAGGTGATCTCAGTCATGGCCTCCCGTGAAACCGCAAGCGTGGCGGTGGACTGGACGGAGATGCCGTTTTACCAGCAGGCAACGGAAGAAAATCTGTGGCGGCATCTTTTTTCTAATAAAGGCGAATTCAATCCCGACTCTCCCAGAATCACAGCGTGGCCTGACATGTCTTTTACGGGCAAAAACGCGGCTACCAAGTATCAATCCTCCCCGAAATGGCGGGTGGAATTGAACCGATGGTGGAGCGAGGTGACAGTCCGAAGGGAGCTGGAGGCGGAAGCGGAAGCATTCCTGGCACCGCACCGGAACAAGCCGCTGTTTGGCGCACTGGTGCGGAGTCTGCCGCTGGCCGGCGAGCAACCCGGCAAAAAGATGCCTCCGCCGGAGAAGACGATGCTGCGATTAGAAAAACTCCTGCGGGACGCTCCGCACGGCAAAATCTTTCTGGCGGCGGATAATCAGGAGGCGCTGGCCGCGTTTCAAGCGCGCTTTGGCGGGAGCCTGCTCCACCGGGATGCTCCTCGTTCGCCGGACTGGAATACCGAGCCTCACCAGTTGAGACCCCAGACCGTTCGCGATTTGCAGACGTGCCTGATCGAGGCGCTCGTTTTGTCCCGGTGCGATCATTTCGTTCACAACGTCTCAAACATGGCGACGGCGGTGCTTTATATGCGCCCGCTGATGCCGCACACATTTATTTCGGTGGAGGACGGCCCCGCCACGCGCACCAGCATCATCAACCGGATGATCGCGCGGCAAGGTTATCGCAGCTATCTTGAGATCGGTCTCGGCAACGGCGAGCATTTCGACAAAGTGCGATGCGCGGAAAAGGAGAGCGTCGATCCCGGAGATGAGATAGGTGCGTTGCAGCCGACGCACCGGATGACCTCGGATGAGTTTTTCGCCCGCAACCGGCGGCGCTTCGACTTGGTGTTCATCGACGGGCTGCACCATTGTGAGACGGTCTATCGGGACATCTGCAACGCACTGGCCGCGCTTTCGCCGGGCGGTATGGTCGTCTGCCATGACATGAATCCCACTACGGAGGACATGCAGGCCGTCCCACGCAGGCAGCAAGAATGGACGGGCGATTGTTGGAAGGCGTGGGTCAGGCTCCGGCGTGAGCGCCCCGCACTGCCCGTAGTGGTGGCGGATACGGACTACGGCGTGGGTGTAATTTTTCCCGATGGGAAACCGGGCAGCGTAGATGGGATGCCCGATGATGAGGAGCTCACTTGGGAAAATCTGGTGCGCAATCGCCGGAACTGGTTGGACCTGGTTTCCGTGGAGGAGGCAGAACTTTGGTCCACCGGGCAAACTCATGCTTAGCGTCGTTATGAATGACTTGGAAGAATACTTCACCAAGAACACTGGAAGGCTGATCCACAAATGGAGGCATTACTTTGAAATTTACGACAGGCATTTTTCACGTTTCAGGGGCACGAATGTCCACATTCTTGAGTTTGGTGTTTCGCATGGCGGCTCATTGCAAATGTGGAGGCATTACTTCGGATCGAAGGTGAAGATATATGGCGTGGACATCAATCCGCAGTGCAAGGGACTGGAAGAAGATCAAATTGAGATCATTATCGGCGATCAGGAAGACAGGGCGTTTCTGCGCTCTCTGATCACAAGGATTCCCAAAATCGACATTTTGCTTGATGATGGAGGGCACACGATGGCGCAGCAGACAATCACCTTTGAGGAGTTGTTCCCTCATGTCGATGGCAATGGGGTCTATTTGTGCGAAGACCTGCACACTTCATACTGGCCGGAGTATGGTGGAGGCTGTCAAAAGCCCGGAACATTCCTGGAATTCAGCAAGGGCTTGATTGACCAAATCAATGCCTGGCATTCGGTCGATAAAGACAGGCTGGCTCCCACGTCATTTACCAGATCAGCCCACTCCCTTCACTATTACGACAGCGTTCTCGTGATAGAAAAACGGCCCATTACGAAGCCGTTTCACTTGAAGACCGGGACGCCGACTGTCCGCAGATATTTTCCAGCCGCCCGGATTACGGCGTAAAACACCGCTCTAACGGCTTTAGTGCTGAGTTTCTTCGCGATCTAAATGGGTTGTTTGTATTTTTCATTTGAGATTTGCCGCTCGCCGCCGATGTTCGCAGCCCTCACGTAACAAAGGTAAATGCTCACGTGGCGGAATTGGTAGACGCGTAGGATTCAGGATCCTATGGGGAGACCTGTGGAGGTTCGAGTCCTCTCGTGAGCACCACCTTCATAACAACGGGTTACGAGGCGGGGCCTCGCGCGTTGACATCGCCCACAGGGGGATGCATGACAGAAATATGACAAACGGGGCGAGGCAGTCCCCTCGCAGAGGCCCTTTTGTTCAAGTGCGGCATGGCGGTGTTTCACGGCACCTATTTCGGATCTTCAGCTTTGGCTTCTGGTTTCCCGTGAACTGGAGGTGGCATTGGCGCGTGCGAGTTCACCCGTGCCCCGTGTCAATCGAGCCTTGGAGCGTGTCAGGAGAGCCTTGGAATCAGCCATTTGCGTCAAATCCCGCCCACCGTGACCCGACCAGACTCGCATGAAGCCTGCCGTAAAGGTGATCCTCCATCCAGTCCGCCACGCCATCGCGGTCATACGCCGCAGGCTTCCACTCCGGCCTCACCGTGAACCTCAACCACCCGCGATGAAAGGTAGAAGGCAGAATGAAGAATGAGGAGGCAGCTCCGCTGCTGCTACCAAGATGAGGGCTTGGTCAAAGTGCCGTGACTGTCAGTGAGCGTAGGCGGAAACTGAGCGTTGATGAGCAGGTTCCACGACACGCCATTCTGATAAAATGAGGCCGCATGTTGAAGGCCCGCACTCTGGCGCACCGGACGGCAATTCGGCCCCGAGAGCCGCTGTGGATTGAGCACACCGACTGGCTTCATGAGCTGCGAGCGAACCATGCGAATTGGAGTCACCAAATCCGAATCGCCCGTGATCACGATGGCCGCGTCGTAGTGACCGAGAAAGCCATCCATCAGCAAATGAGCACCCAAGTTCACATCCGATCCCTTCTCCTCCGTCTTGAAAATCTCAATCGTGATTGGCGGAGGTGTCACCACCTTTGCCCGAACCTTCCGCGTGCGGAAGTCTCCCTCAATGATAGTGAGGTTAGGCAGTGTGCGCAGCGCCCGCCAATACATCATCTGGCGCACCGGCTGCTGAGGATTCCCTGGGAGCGTAGTAACCTTGGCTGAGAAAAACTTCGTGGCGATAATTTGGTTCCTCGGAAACGCCCGAGCAGCAAGCGCCACCGGGTTCAGCCAACGGTGCGGGGTGTCCTTCAACGCACTGTAATACAGGTTGAAACCATCCACATAGAGAACGGTCTTCACGCCCGCATCCTCCCCCTAAAAAATGCAGGGGCAGCCCCCGAAAGAGCTGCCCCGCGTCCTGCCGCCGAAGCGAACAGGAGAGATGTAAGAAGAAGATTCGCGGACATGCGGGCAGATTGCAAGCGAGAATTTGAAACGTCAAGCGGCACGAAATCGAGCACGCCCCCCATTCGATAAGCCGCCTCATGACGTGCCCACGCTCAACCCTTGGTCTGTTTGATCGTTCGCCTTTACAGCGCAGCCAACGCCTTTTTGCACTGCTCCTCCACAACGTCCACCACATCTTTGATTCATGACCCAAATGGATTTACAACTTCCATCAATGGAAAGTCGGCTTCATTGCGGCTTACCACTTTCAATCCCCAAGCCAGCGCCGTGGCAGCTATTTGGCTGTCTAACAGTGGTGGTGAAAATCCAGCGTCCCTCGCTAATCGAACATAGCGTGCCCACTCCCAAGCTGCACCCTCATCGAAAGCCAAGATACGCGCCGCATAATCTTCTTGGATGAAACGCAGTTCCTTCTTCCAAGCAGACTTCCGCTTCCCTTCGTCCAGTGCCTCTACGCCTGCGGCAAGCTCGGACAAAACCATTGAGCACAGCACTGTATCTGCATCGTGTTCATTAACCCAATCCACCACGTCGGGATCGGGTGCTGGCTTCATCAGTTCCGAAACGATGTTAGTGTCCAGCAGGTATTTCACAGCTTAGGCAGCTCAGGGATGGGGTCACGACGATGCTCGATGTCGAGCCCACGAAGTGCTGCAAAACTTTCTACCAGCGTCCTGCTCGGCTTGCGCTCAGGACGCAACATGATGACACCTGAAGTGGATAACGCCGCGTCAAAACGCCGCACAGAACGAGTCTGGGCAGCCAATGCAATTTCAGGCGGCAGGATGATGTGTCCTTGTAGATTGAGAGTCGCGGTCATAGTTACGGTTTAGCGGAAGCACCCAAAAAATGCAAGGGCCTTGTGGCATGTGAACACGCCTTTGGCACCGTGGCAGACCGGATGTCGCTTGTCGTAGCTTATCCAGATGAACTCCTTGGTTCGGGATGAAGCACACCTCATCGGCCACTTCTCCCGCAGCTCCGTTATTCATCATTCATCATTTCTACTTCATCCTTTAGTAGCGGCCACAGGCCAAGCCGATGCAAGATGCAGTTGCGTGAACCAAAAGTTCATCCCCCGAAACAGCGCCCGCTCCCCGAGCCGCCGCCTGATCTTCTCAGCAAGTGACGACACGTCCCGCAGCATTTCTTCCCACCGATGCTCCGGCGGCGACACCGATAGCGGTTGCTCCCTGTCCGGCACTTCATCATTCATCATTCCTACTTCTACATTCCGACTGCCCGCCATCCATTCCCCAGCCTCCGAGTCCGCGAGCCTCGGGTAAATGTCCCGCCGCATCCCATCCCGCAACAATTTCGCGCCGCGCCTGACACCCAAACTCGCCAGCAACTTCAACCGCGTGAAATGCCGCAACCCCAAATCCAAACTCAGCCCCAGCGCCTCATCACCCCGCAGCCAACCGCGAGTCTGCGAATCAGCCAACGCCTTCTCGACGCCCACCGCTTAGCCTGCAGGTTCTCGATGAACAGCATGTCGGTTCCCAAGCATCCGTCGCTCTATGCTGCTCGGATTCACTCCTTGACCCAGATCGCATCCGCCTACTGATTCAGTTATGTCTCATCGACGCAGACTTGCTGGCTTAGACCTATCACCGCTCACTCGCGCGGCTTTTCGCGGCAACCCTCGTGATGCGGTGCAGCGGTTGCTCGAACGCGTGGCCAAGATGATGAACTGCTATGGTTGTGTCCTCTGGCAAGCCACAGACGATGCCAACCCTTGGGCGACTCCCCCACAAGGGGCGCTTTTCATGCTTGGCACTTGGTTTCCTGAAAACGCGACCTTTGGCATTCATAACCTCAAGTTTGACAAATCACTTGCGGGTGAGTGTATCAAAAATCGTGCCCCAAAAATTGAGCCCAACATTCCCACAACTGATGCTGAATTTAAAAACCATGCGTTCCTCAAGCTACACCAACTTACGCAAACTTTAGTTGCGCCGCTTGAATACCAAGAAGACGGCCCTGGCAAGATTGGAGCAATCAGCCTTTACCGCCAAACTTCGCAGGTGCCGTTTGATCCAGAAGGCATTGAGCAGCTTAAGCACGTCCTCAGCGTGCTGCCAACCTTGGTCGAAGCCAGCCGCAAGTCGGCTCGATTGGAGCTAATGGAGCGAGTGAGTGCAGCGTTTCAAACGCCAAGTCGTGAGACGCTGCGACAAGTTAAGCAGCCCTTCCAATCTGCTCTCAACAAGGTTGCTTCCGCCATCACTCAAACATTTCACACAAGTGAGGCGATGATATTGCTCCGGGACTCCCCGTCAGATGCTGAACAATTTCGCTCATGGGCGGCCAACGCACCGCCGTTTTTGAAACAGAAACTGGGGCGGAAATTGCATCATCCGAGTGTCGTTGAGCAGAGCTTCACTTCACTGTGCCTCGTTGCTCGGCGCTCTGTCAGGGTCTTAAACCTAAGCGATCCTGCTCGTGATGTAGAGTGGTGGAACCGCCACGGATTCCCGTTGTTCCGTTGGTCTAAGGTTAAGGAAGTGGAGCGGGATGCCCGTAAGGTTCTTGGGATTAAGCCAAGGGCAACGCTGCCTCCCCTCTCCTTCCTCGCCGTGCCAATTTTGAACGGCGATGAACTCATTGGTGCCTTTCGTTGTTGGGTGCCGCGTCCAGGACTCGCCTATTTTTCAAAGGCTGATGAGCGGCTACTTGAGGCGGTGGCAAGCCAGGTTGGCCATTCGTGGAAGGCCCACCAGCGCGAGATCAGGGTAGCTGAGGAGGCCGAGGCTTGGCAAGCGGCCGCACAGGAATTTGTCGCTCGCCCTGACCAAGCTTGCCAGAAACTTGGTCAAGACGACAACGAGGGCGTAGCAGCCATCGCAGCCCTTCGTCTCGCCGACAATCTATTTTCAGATTCAGTGATCAACGACATCCGCCTCATCGACGAGGAGAGTCAGCAGTTATATGCGGCATACATCCCCGTGCGTCCCAAGGACAGCCAACTTTCAACGACTCAGTGGAAGCACTGTTTCGATGGGCGTTTGTCGCTCACTGATACCACGGGCGATCCTGCTGTAGAAGCCGTAGCTGGCCGCCTAGCAGCCTGTCGGACTTTGCCAAAGCACGGCGTTGATGCTACCGGAAGCAATGGCAGCACGATTCGTCAACATCGACCACGACACACCTTTG
>JAYVOH010000211.1:0-26787 GCA_043758025.1 Verrucomicrobiota bacterium | reverse complement strand
TTCACTCTTACCCATCCCTTCAATTACATCAACTTCTTTTGCTGATTTATATGGGCAAATGGTATGATATCACCCGCCCGCTGTGATCTGGACCATCTCCAGCACATCGCCGTCATGCAATTCCGTGCTCGCATGTTCACGAGGAAACAGGGCGCGTTGATTTAATTCCACGACCACCGGCTTTTCGCCAAAGCCCATTTGATCGAGCAAGCCCCGCACGGTGAGCGGCGCGGCAGCCTCATGCGTGATTCCATTGACTTGCAATTTCATGCCGCAGCCTCCGAGAGAATCGCTGCGTCCCAATCTTTCCAAACTGGATCCAGTCCGTGCTGGCGCAGTATATCCGCCACTTCCGATGGTGAACGTTCATCCGCGATACCAAACTGGCCTTCCGCGCGGTCGCAGGCTTTGGTTTCTTCGCGCTCCACGCGCTTGCCTTTGACGGTGAGATGCAAATCATCACTCCCCTGCCCCGTGTATCCGCCGGGTTCGGTGTGACTGCCCGCGCTCATCATGGTGATGCCAACCGTCGCCAGCGCATCGCGCAACAGCGCTGGTTCGCGCGTGCTCAACACAATGCCAACTTCCGGAAACGTGAGCCGGAACGCACAGATGGTCTGGAGCAACTCGCGATCCGTGAATGCGTGCTCCGGCTTGAACCCACCCGCCGCCGGACGCAGTCGCGGGAATGCCACCGTGTAAAAAGCCTTCCAGTGATGCCTATATAAATAGTCGAGATGCGCGGCGAGTCGCATCGCTTCGCGCTTCCAATCTGAGAGTCCAAACAACGCGCCGATGCCGATGCGCCGGAATCCCGCGTCGCAACCGCGCTCCGGGCAATCGAGCCGCCAGTCAAAATCGCGCTTCGGCCCCGCCGTGTGCATTTGCGCATACACTTCGCGATCATACGTCTCCTGATATACCACCAGCCCCTCGCAACCCGCCGCGACCATGCGCTCATATTCTGGCCGCTCCATCGGACCGACCTCGATGCTCAAGGCGGGCACAAATTCACGCAGCGCGCGGATGCATTCCTCCAGATAACCTTCACTGACAAAACGCGGATGCTCGCCAGCCACCAGCAGGATATTGCGGAATCCTTGCGCCACCAGATGCCGTGCCTCAGTCACGACTTGCTCAATCGTCAGCGTCACGCGAAGGATCGGATTGTCGCGCGAGAAGCCGCAGTATTTGCAGTTGTTGACGCATTCATTCGAGAGATAGAGCGGAGCAAAGAGCCGCATCGTGCGTCCGAAATTTCGCCGCGTGAGCTGGCGCGACTCCCCCGCCATCGCACCCAGCGCCTGATCAGTCTTCGGCTGGAGCAGCGCCGCAAATCGCTCCACCACCGGCGAAGGCCGGGCATCGAGGGCATCGAAGTGCTGCGAGAAACTCATGTGCTTAGTGTTATGCAGGAATGCGGGCGAGCCAAGCGATAGCTTCAATCTCCCATCAGGGCAAAGCCGTCACGGCCACCGCCACCGGCTCCACCGCGCGCGGGCCTCGAACCATTCGCGACGTTTCAAACAGCGGTCTCTCAAAGCGTCTCAACACGCGCGGCAGCCACTCTCACTGTCGCACGAAAGCCCGAAGGGCTGAATCGAAATTAGCCGGTGGCGTCAGCCACCGGAGAGCCATCCAAAACGGAATCCGCCCCGGAAGGGCGGTGGAACGCACAGTGCTCACCAAAGATATCGTTCCTCGTAATCCACGCCGCTGCGCTTCAGGAGTTCGAGGTATTCCTCTTGAAATGTCCGCTGGTGATGATGCTCCCCCTGCCGCGCTATATAATCGCGAACCGTTCCCCGCTGCGACGAGCTGACTGTGAATGCGCCGTATCCCTCCTGCCACGCGAAAACGCGCTCACCGATTTCCTCATGCACCCATCGGGAAGATACCGCTTTCACATCGCGCACGACGTCTGCAAGACAGGCAGTGGCGCGCAGGCCAATCAGCAGATGCACGTGGTCTGCAATGCCGCCAATTGCTTCGGGCACGCCTGCCACATTTCGCACCACACCCCCGAGGTAGGCATGTAACCGCTCGCGCCACGCGGTGGAAATAGTGGGAATCCGGTCCTTGGTGCTGAAAACAACGTGGTAATGGAGTGAGAGGTGTGTGGAGGGCATGGCTGTCATTCTCCAGCGCCCCTGCCGGGGCGCAAAACATCTCTTTTGCACCAGACCGGTGGCTGACGCCACCGGCTAATTTCCATTGGCCCTTCGGGCCTAAAGGTGGTCTTCAACTGGCGGTCTCAATGCCACCGCCTCCGCCACCACCTCGACCTTCGGCAGCATCGGTGATTTCGTCTGGCAGGACAGCGGCGAATTTGGTGAAGATACTCGACACCATTCAATCCCCCATCAAGGCCCGCATGTGCGAACTCACCGCGCTGGCGAGACCCGCGACGTTGTAGCCGCCTTCCAGCACGGACACGATGCGACCGCCACAATTTTCATCAGCGAAGTTCATGAACAACTTCGTGAGGCTCGCGAAATCATCATCGTCAAGCTGAAACTGTCCCAGCGGATCGCCTTTGCGAGAATCAAAGCCGGCCGAGATCATGACGAGGTCGGGCTTGAACTTCTGCGCGGCCTCCATCAGGCGCTCATGAATTGCCGCAGATATTTCCTTCATCCCCGAACCTGCGGGTAATGGAGCATTGATGGTGCTGCCGCGCCCCTGGCCCTCGCCGTGTTCTCCCGCATGACCGGTGAAGGGATACCACGGCGACTGATGCACGCTGAAGAACAAGACGCTGCCGTCCTCATAAAAGATGTCCTGCGTGCCGTTGCCGTGATGCACGTCCCAGTCCACGATCATGACCTTGCCCGCGCCATGTTTCTTCTGCGCGTGACGCGCGCCGATCGCGATGTTGTTAAACACGCAGAAGCCCATGCCCTGCGCCGGTCGTGCATGATGACCGGGCGGGCGCACCGCGCAAAAGGCGTTCCTCAGGTTGCCGGTCATCACTTCATCCACCGCGTTCATCACGCCGCCGACAGCGCGCAGCGCAATATCGAATGACCTCGCACAAACCTGTGTGTCGCCCGTGCTCAATTCATGCGCGCCTTTAGCGATGTCCTTCCGCGCGGTTGCAAAGTAATCCCGTGTGTGACACAGCATCACGTCATTCGGCTCCGCAGGTTGCTGCGTCAAAGCAATGGCCTCGTCGGTGATGCCTTGCTTGGTGAGTGCGCCGGTAATCGCCACATAGCGCTCTGAACATTCGGGATGCCCCGCGCCAGTTTCATGCGCGCGAAAGATGTCATCGAGAAGCAGGCCGGTGCGATGATGAGACATGGGGGAAAGATTCAAATTCCAAATTCCAAACTCCAATCTTCAATCTTCAATCTTCAATCTTCAATCTTCAATCTTCAACGTTCACAGTTCCATCTCCGCGCGGCACACGCCTTCTTCATAATCCGACTTCACCTTGAAACCAGCTTTTCGTGCCAGCGCCTGCATCCCGGAGTTTTCCATCAGAATGTCAGCGCTGATGCGCGCGAGTCCTTCTTCACGACCAATCTTCACGAGTCTGCCCAGCAAATCGGTGCCGAGTCCATGTTTCTGCCAGGCATCGCTGATGGTGACGGAGAACTCAGCGGCATTCACGCCGTGAAGTTTGCTGAGCCGCGCGACTGCGATGATTTCTGGCCTGCCCTCCGCATCGGCGCGTTCAATGACCAGCGCCATCTCGCGATCATAATCAATGTAGCAGATGCGAACCAGCCGCTCATGCGCGATGCGCTCATCATACTTCAGCGCATTGAAGTAACGGTAATAAACACTGCGCTCTGAGAGCGTGCGATGAAAGGCCACAATCAACGGCTCATCCTCGGGCCGGATGGGTCGCACCACGGCGCGCGATCCGTCACGCAGGGCAACCGCTTCCACATAAGCCAGCGGATAAGGCCGGATCACCGAATGCGGCAAGGCCGTGTCAGGCACATCCGCTGGATGAAGCACGATGCGCACATCCAGCGCGATCAGCCCGTGCGGGGTGGCCAGCAGCGGGTTGATATCCATCTCCTTGATGCGGGGCTGTTCGATGATGAGTTCGCTAAAGCGCACCATCAATTGCTCCAACGCCACCGCATCCACGGGTGCCCTGCCGCGCACGCCGTGCAAGGCGACGGAGATGCGCGTCTGCTCGATCATGCGTCGCGCCAACGTGTCCGTGAGCGGCGGCAGGCCCAGCACATGATCTTTGAAAACCTCCACCAACTGACCGCCCGCGCCGAACAGAAGCACCGGACCAAATTGCGCGTCCTGACTGCTGCCGAGAATCAACTCGTATCCATCGCCCGCCGCGATCATGCGCTCCAGGGTTACGCCTTGAAAATCCTGCTCGCGCACGGCGGACCGGATGTCGTTCCACGCGCGGCGCACAGCATCATCATCGCGCAGGTCGAGCTTCACACCGCCGACTTCCGTCTTATGCGTGATGGTCGCGGAATGAAGTTTTGCCACCACAGGAAAACCCAGGCTGCGCGCATGAGTCACGGCTTCATCCATCGTCGTGGCCAGCAACGCCTCATTCGTGGGAATGTCATACGCGCGCAAAATGCGATTGCACTCCGACTTGGATAACAATGTCGTTCCCGCATTCAAGGCCTCTTTGATCACCACGCGAGCATCGGTTCGCTGAGCGCGATTGGCGTTCGCAGTTACCACCAGCGCGGGCGTTTCATAGAGCGCGCGCAGGTTCTCGGTGCGCCGCCACATCAGCGCAAACGCGCGTGCGGCAGTATCGGGATAATTGAATGTAGGTATGCCCGCTCCGTTCAACATGCGCCGACCATCGAGCACGTCATCACCACCCATCCAACTGGCGAGCAACGGTTTCCTGGAATCGCGGCTTGCTTCCACGATAGCGCGCGCACTGGCCGCGGCATCAGTCATCGCCTGCGGCGTAAGAATCACCAGCGTGCCGTCCGTAGTCTCATCACGCGTCGCGAGCTTCACTGCCTCGGCGAATCGATCCGGCCCCGCATCACCGAGCACGTCAATGGGATTGCCGTGGCTCCACTGCGGCGGAAGTGTTTCATTCAAACGGGTAAGCGTCGCCGCGCCTAACGGCGCCAACGCACCGCCGCTGCTCACCAGCAAATCCGTGGCCAATGCGCCCGGCCCGCCTGCATTGGTGACAATCGCCAGTCGTGGGCCGCGCGGCAGCGGCTGTTTCGCCAGCACCTCGGCCATGTTGAAAAGTTCGCCAATGGTCGCCACGCGCAAAACACCCGCGCGCCTGAAGGCCGCATCCAACACGGCATCGCTGCCGGTGAGCGATCCAGTGTGCGATGCCGCAGCTTTGGCGGCGGCTTCCGAGCGACCGACCTTGATGACAATGATGGGCTTGGTTTGCGCGACTTCACGCGCAGCAGACAGAAAGGCGCGAGGATCGCCGATGGACTCCATATAAATGAGAATGCTCTTCGTAAGCGGGTCATCGCCGAGCCAGTCGATCAGATCGCCCCAGCCGACATCGAGCATGGAACCGATGGAAACGAAGGCGCTGAAGCCTACGCGATCGCGCAGACTCCAATCAAGGATCGCCGTGCAGAGCGCGCCACTCTGGCTGATGAAAGCCACGCTCCCCCGCTCTGCCGGATGCGCCGCGAAGGTCGCGTTCAACCCAAGGTGTGGCGACATCACGCCGAGACAGTTCGGCCCCACGATGCGCAACTTGCCACGCGCAGCCTCCATGATTTGACGTTCGAGTTCGCAGCCCTCTGCGCCGATTTCCTTGAAGCCAGCAGAGATAATAATCGCGGCGGTGACACCCGCGGCCACACATTCGCGAATGATTGCGGGCACCAGCTTTGCAGGTGTGGCGATAACCGCGAGTTCGACGCGCGAGGGGATGTCCTTGATCGAAGGAAAAGTTTTGCGACCGAGCACCTCCGCGTTCAGCGGATTCACAAACCACACCTCACCATCGAAGCCGGTAAGATTCCGCGCCAGTGCGAGGCCCACGCTGTGCTCGCGATCACTGGCACCGATCAAGGCCACCGAGTGCGGGCGAAAAATTGCGCGCATTGGATTCTGCCGCGTCTGGAGCAGAATGTCGTGGGCCCGTTCCGGTTTGTCGATCTTCATGGGGGCTGAAACTCAAAGGGAAATAATATTTGTCAGTCTCAGTCCCGCAATCCCGGGATGCGACCATACCCCACGAAAGTGCTTTGCTGCCCGCCTGCTTTAGATTCACGCGGCATGACGAAATCAAATACGCTGACCCCGTTGCGCTTCAGCCCGCGATAAGTGCGCCCATCACTGGAACCGATCATGACTTTGGAGCCTGTGGATTTTTCGGTTCCCACATAGATCATGACATGGGATATGGGCGGGTCGTGATCCGTGGCATACGTGCCTGTCCAGAAAAGCAAATCGCCCGGAAGCAATTCATCCATCTCAAAGCTATCCGCCTTGCGGCCAATTACCGCGCGGAACAATCGAGCACGGCGCACCCAGACATATTGCCCGCTGGAATCGCGCGGCACTTGGGTGAACCCATGTTGTTTCAGCATATAATAGATGAAGCCCGAGCAATCCATCCCGCCCTTCGCTGGATCGGCGGACCCATAAGTGTAAGTGAGATTTTTTCTCGCCAGCTCCAATCCCGTTTCGATTAGTTTTTTTACTGCCCCCGGCTGCGTTTGAAATTCAAGCAGATCTTCCGTCGCGATGGCTGCATTGGGCGAGCCGCGCGCAACCTCCTGGCCGCTGTCATTCGGTTTGGAATCAGAACCGGGCTTGGAGGATGGGGTCGCTTCCTTTTTGGGCGCGGGGGCATCCTCATCTTTGACCAGCGGTTTTTTTGATTCCGACTGTTTAACCTCAGTTTTCTTCACTTCTGGCTTCTTGGTAGCTTTGGTCTCAGAAAAAACGAAGGGAACCGAAACTATCACCCAAGTGCAGAAGCCAGCCAAACCCAACACCCCGCGAGTAGCACGACCGGCAAGTGCTGGAAAAGCGGAGCGAGTCGTAAATTTTTTCATCACGCAGAAAATCGCACACACGCAGAGATTGCGCACTTTATCTTTCCAGATGGCAAGAATGAAAATACATCGAAGCGAACCGGGCGGTCATGGCGCTTGTGCGGCAACTCCGAAATCTGTGCGAACCACGATGCATTGCCCCGGAGGGCAGTTGGTTTTGTCCCCGCTCTTGATTTTTTTAGAAAAGAAAATTGGCTCCTGAGGTAGGGATCGAACCTACGACATGGTAGTTAACAGCCACCCGCTCTACCGCTGAGCTACTCAGGACTCTTGGGGGCAGGATGATATTAGGCTAGAGCACTGACGCAAGCAAAAAACTCCAATTGTATGAAACTCGAATACACCCTGCCCTAAATTATCCAAGGCACGAATTCCGGGTGATGGTCCATCATTCGTGTTCGTTCAGCCTCAGGCAGACGCGTTTTGGAATCAGCGTGTCCATTCGCCGAAATCGGATTTTAAGCATCGCGATGAGAAAATTACTGCCTAATTTAGTTAAGATTGACAAATCATCAAGAAAACCATATTTTCTAGCTTAACCTTTTTGCCTTCGCGTGTCCCCTACTGCTTACATTTTCACACTTCCAGCAGGGATTATTGCCTTGTCCCTGTGGTTCACCCGCAAGGAAGACACCAGTCATAATGATATTGGTCGTGTTCCAAACTTGCCAACGGTGTCCTCGCGCGCCAGCGCTCCCAAGAACGTCGTTGCCATTGACCAGCTTGATCCCCAGGCCCGTTTCGACCATGAGCGCTACGGCTGGGACGCCAGCACTCATGCGCAAGGCTCCACTTTGGGCCGGAATGTGGTGCTGCGACCACTGGGCGAGCGCGCATCGGCCGCGCCGGACTGGCTTAGTGTCCAGCATGGCAAAGCCGCAGCATCAGGTGGTGAAAAAAAATATCCCGACATCTCCGGCTTCGAGGATACTTCGCCTCCGACCGATCCCCTGGCCACGCCCATCAACACCGGGGCCGGTTATCAAATCACTTCCGACGAAGTGACGAAACTCGACACCAGCACCGGCAAGGTCATCTTCAGCAAAAACGTGCGTTTAATCTCCCCGCAGTTTCACCTCGAATCACAGGAACTTGTGGTCTATCTCGGCAAGGACAAAAACACCATGCGCCTGATGGAAGCTAGTGGCGAAGTCAATGTGCTACTGACAGGAGTGCCGCCCGAGAAGGCTTATCGCGGCCAGTCCAGCCATGCCACTTACGATCCATCAAAGGACTCCATCGTTCTCAGCGGCTGGCCGAAAGTAAAGGGACAAAGCCAGGAACAGGTCGCCGCCAGCGCGGACACCCGCATGACGCTTTTTTCGAAATCAGGCCGAATGTTGACCGAAGGACGCGCGCAAACGCGCATCACAAAGGCTTTCATGGACGAGACGACCGGGAAGAAAAAGTAAGCCGCAGGTGCTGCGACACGGTTCCCAGATCAAGCGCCCACCAGAAGTCGCGCGGGATTTTCAATGCATTCCTTGATCCTGATGAGGAACGTCACCGCTTCTTTTCCGTCCACCACCCGGTGGTCGTAACTGAGCGCGAGATACATCATGGGCCGGATCACCACCTGCCCGTTCAATGCGATGGGGCGCTGCTGGATGGTGTGCATTCCCAGAATGCCGCTCTGGGGCGGATTCAGGATCGGCGTGCTCAGTAGCGAGCCATAAAC
Organism: Verrucomicrobiota bacterium; assembly: GCA_043758025.1. Taxonomy (GTDB): domain Bacteria; phylum Verrucomicrobiota; class Verrucomicrobiia; order Verrucomicrobiales; family Verrucomicrobiaceae; genus VFKE01. Next base: position 18,108 of record JAYVOH010000211.1, on the reverse strand, counting down.
ACCACCATTGCTGATGGTGAACACGCCGCCGGTGAGATCGTCGAGCTGGATTTTTCCATCTTTCGCCCGCGCCGCATAACCGATGATGTCCTTTTCCAGATCGGCGAATGATTTTTGATCGCAACCTCTCAGCACCGGCACGATCAATCCGCGCTCGGTGCCGACGGCGACGCCGATGTCGTGGAAATGGTTGGTGACGATTTCATCGCCATCCACGCGGGCGTTGACTTGCGGCACGGCTTTCAAAGCCTCCACCACTGCCTTGATGAAGAAGGACATGAATCCGAGCTTCACACCGTGTTTCTTCACGAAATCATCCTGAAGAACTTTGCGCAGCGCCATCACTTCTGTCATGTCACACTCATTAAACGTGGTCAGCATGGCCGCCGTGTGCTGGGCGTTGACGAGCTGTTCCGCGATGCGCTTGCGCAAGGGCGACATTTTCTTGCGCGTCGTGCGACCCGCGACGGTTTCAGATTTCGGATTTCGGATTTCGGATTCAGTCTTCGGAACCAGCTTCAATGCCGGTTCGGTTTTGCCCGCTTCAACTGGTGAGGTTTCAACCTTCTCTTTCACAGCAACTACTTCGACCTTCGATGATGGACGCTCAACGTTCGCAGTTTCTCCGCCGCCCTCTTCAATCACGGCAACCACCGCGCCGATGGACACTTCATCGCCTTCATTGGCTCTGCGGCGCAGCACTCCTGATGTTTCCGAAGCGATGTCCTGCGCGACCTTGTCCGTCTCCAGGGTTAGCAACACCTCACCGGCTTTCACGGATCCGCCTTCGGCTTTGTGCCATTTGGAAAGAACGCCACTGGTGATGGATTCGCCGAGCGCAGGGATTTTGATTTCAACGGGCATAATAATAAGTGATGCGGTTTAAACACTGAAGGCATCCTCGACCAGTCGCGCCTGCTCATGGGTGTGGATGGCTTTCGATCCCGCAGCCGGGCTGCTGCTGCGCTCGCGGCTGGCGCGGCGGATGACGTGATTAGTGAGGTCCATGAAGCGTTCCTGAATGTAACCCCAGGCACCCATGTTCTGCGGTTCTTCCTGGCACCAGATCCACTTTTTCTTCGCGTTCGGATAGCGCGCGGCGATCTCCATGATCTTGTCAAAGTGCAGCGGAGCGATCTGTTCGAGGCGGATGATGGCCGCGCTTTTAATGTCGTTCTCTTTGCGGAAATCGAGCAGGTCGTAATAAACTTTCCCGCTGCAGAAGATGAGTCGCGTGACCCGCTTCGGATCGGCGGGCAGCGCATCGTCATCAATCACCTCGCGGAAACAGGTGTCGCCGCTCATGTCTTCCAGCCTGCTCACCGCCTGCGGGAGACGCAGCAGGCTCTTCGGGGTCATAATGACCAGCGGTTTGCGGAAGGGGCGCTTCATCTGTCGGCGCAGAATGTGGAAATATTGCGCGGGCGTGGTCAGGTTCGCAACCTGCATGGAGCCTCCGGCGCAGAGCTGAAGAAAGCGCTCCAGCCGAGCGCTGCTGTGCTCCGGCCCCTGGCCCTCAAATCCATGCGGCAGCAGCAAAGTGATGCCGCTGGGCTGCTGCCATTTGCTTTCCGCGCTGGCAATGAATTGATCAATGATGACCTGCGCACCGTTCGCGAAATCACCAAACTGCGCCTCCCAGCAGATCAGAACATTCGGCGCGAGCAGGGAATATCCGTAGTCAAAACCGAGCACCGCCGCCTCGCTGAGAAGGGAATTGTAAACGCAGAATCGCCCTTGATCCGGCGTGATGTTCTGCAAGGGAATGAAGCGATCCCGCGTGGCGTTGTCATAGAGCACGCAATGCCGTTGTGAAAAGGTGCCGCGCCGCACATCCTGTCCGCTGAGACGAACGCCTGATCCCTCTTGCAGCAGGGTTCCGAAAGCCAATGCTTCCGCATGCGCCCAGTCGAAACCCGCTCCGGTTTCAAGTGCTTTCTTGCGAGCGGCAAGAAAACGGCGCTCAATGGTCGGATGCAATTTGAAATCCGGCGGTGGCTCCACCAGCTTCAAGCCCAGCCCGCGCAGTTTATCCGCATCCACTCCAGTCGGCACCGGATCGTGCGAGTAACGCGGTTGCGGCTGCGCCGTGCTGCCTTCAAAGGGATTGCTCCCCTTCTTCTTTTCTTCATCAACCAGATCATTGAAGCCCTGCTCAAGTGCGGCATCGAGTTCCTTCTGAATCGCATCCGCTTCTTCCACGGTCAGCACTTTGTTATCAATGAGGTGCTGGCGATAGAGCGTCGCGGTGCTCGGTTGCTCCGCAATGGCGCGGGCCATGTTGGGCTGCGTGAAGCTTGGTTCATCGGTTTCGTTGTGACCGTGACGGCGATAACAAACAATGTCGATCACAACGTCGCGGGCAAAGTTCTGCCGGAATTCCATAGCGAGCTGCGCCGCAAAAGCCACGTCCAGCGGCGAGTCGCCGTTCACATGAATCACCGGCGCCTCGATCATCTTGGCCACGTCGGTGCAGTAGTCCGATGAGCGGGCATCCGCCGGTGAGGTGGTGAAGCCGATCTGGTTGTTGATGATGATATGAATGGATCCGCCCGTGCGATAACCGGGAAGCTGCGAGAGGTTCAGCACCTCCGAGACAACCCCCTGACCGGCGAAGGCCGCGTCGCCATGCAGCAGAACCGGCACCACCTTCTTGCGGTTCACCGTATCTTCGAGAATGCGCTGCCGCGCACGGGCCTTGCCCTCGACTACAGGATCCACGGCTTCGAGATGGCTCGGATTCGCCGCAAGATCAATCCGCAATTCTTCGCCGGATTTTGCGCGTCGAGTGCCGACAAAGCCGAGGTGATACTTCACGTCGCCATCGCCGGCGACCATGTTAGGCACATAATTCTCTGAGAACTCGTAGAACAAAGTCTTCAGCGGTTTTTTGATGAAATTCGCCAGCACGCTGAGCCGGCCGCGGTGCGCCATGCCCATGCAAATCTCCTGAGCGCCGAGTTTGGGGAGATTTCCCAGAATGGTCTCCAGCGCCACCATCACGGATTCGCCGCCTTCAAGCGAAAAGCGCTTCTGGCCGACGTAGCGTTTGTGGAGGAATTTTTCAAACGTCTCCGCTTCCAGCAACCAGTGCAACATGGTCGCCTGACGTTCGCTGGTCGGTGCAGGCGCATCCAGCCGCGCCTCGATTCGCTCGCGCAGCCACACGCGCACTTCGCGCTGATGGATGTGCATGAACTCGAAGCCAATTTTGTCGCAATAGACGCGGCGCAATTCATCCAGCATGGTGCCCAGCCTGGTGGCCCGGCCCTGTGCGTGGAACTGGGTGGTCACCTCCCGGTCAAGCTGCTCGTCGGAAAAACCAAGTCCTGCCATTGAGAGCCGGGGTTGGGCGGGCGGCGATTTGCTGAGCGGATTCAGCCATGCGGCCGTGTGTCCAATACGGCGGAAATCGAGAACGGCATTGGTCACTTTACTGCGGAAATTCACCTCTTCCTCGGACAGACGGGATCCCGCGCCGTCTTTGGCCGCAGCCGTCTGCTGGCTGCGTTGCGCCATGCCCAGCTCGAACCCTTCAAAAAAAGATGCCCACGCCGGCTCGACACTCGCTATGTCATTTTTCCAGGCAGCGTATTTTTCTTCAAGCAGTTCAACATTGGCCCGATAGGGCAGAGTGGCGTTCATAGGCGGATTCGGAGGGTAATATGCGTCCTTAGCGGATTCCTCAAAGCAAAAACTGACGCCGCTGTTGCAATTTCACACGCCAAATCCAGCCCGATGCCTGAAAAAATACCGTTCAGACTTGATGACTGCGAAAGCCCTGCTCTTTCTTTTTCCGCCTCATCTGCTATCTCCGTCTGCCCTCTCCGTTAATCAATGTCCGATTCCAATTCCAGCCCGGTCGAAATTCGCAGCTACTTCGTGCGCGGTCGCAATGCGCTGGTCGCACGCGGCGAGTTCAGCCCCATCTACATCGACTATTACCTGCATCGCGCGGATCACGCCCTGGTTTATTCCAATGAGCACGACGCCATGCTCAAGGACGCCGTAGCCGCCCTGACTCTGCATCTGGCCTCCCGGCCGCAGGAGGAAACCAGCGGCTGGACCCTGAATTTTCACGAGCCGCGCCTCAACATCTTCGTCACCGGCGCCTCCCGTCCCTGCCGCGTCGCGGGTCGCGTGTTCACCGAAGACGTGCGTGAGTTTGGCCGGAACATGTTTATCGCCCAGACCGCGCGCCCGCATCATGCGCCGATGCAGAGCATGATTGACTTCACCACGAAGGATGTCTTTACCGCTATCGAACAATATCATGCGCAAAGCGAACAGCGTCTCACGCGGCTCTTCCGCCTTGATGACGAGGACATTGTCATGATCTCCGCACAACCCGACTGCGATGAAGCGTGGCTGGCAGCGCTCACCGTCGATGACATCCGAAAACTTGACCAGACGGAGACCCTCGTCCTGATGGAGAAACGGCACTACATCTGGGAATGTGGCTGCTCGGTGAACCGGCTCTATCCGATCCTGGCAAAACTGGCCGAGCAAGATCTCGATGACGTCTTCGGCAATGAAGAAATCGTCACCCTCACCTGCCCGCGCTGCGGCGCCCGCTACCGTGCCGCGCGGGAGCAGTTCGAGGCGTGGAAGGAAGAAGACTTCCAAAATGGAATATAAAAAACTGTCACTTCCCATCCCTCCCCTCCCCTCATGCAAAAACCGTCTCACGCCCCGAACGTTGTCATCGAAAATTTTTATCCCGCAATCAACGGGCTGATCAAGCGCGTGGTGAAAGAGCCGCTGGATGTGTATGCGGACCTTTTCAAGGACGGCCATGATGTCATCAGCACCATTCTCAAGTGGCGCGTGCAAGGCGGCACCCGCTGGCATGAAGCCGCGATGCAACCGCTGGAAAATGACCGCTGGTGCGGCCGTTGCTCCATGCCCAAATGCGGACGCTGGGAACTGGTGATCGAAGCCTGGCCGGACTCCTACCGCGCGTGGAAAAAACATTTCAAAGCCAAGTCCGACGCCAATGATCCCGAGCTTTCCATCGAGGCCCGCGAAGGCGCGAAACTTCTCACCCAGGCCGCGAAACGCGCTCGCGCAACAGGTTCGGCGGATGCCGCAAACGAACTTGAAGAACTCTCCACGCTGCTTCGCAGTCTCGAATCACGGGACTTGATGGAAGTTGTGTTGTCCGAGGACTTGCAGGCCATTCTTGACCGCTTTCATGATCGTTCCCTGAGCACGGTCTCGCAGCCCTTGCGCGTGGTCGTCGAGCGCGAACGGGCGCGCTTCTCATCGTGGTATGAATTTTTTCCGCGCAGCGCAGAAGGCCGCGAGGACAAACACAGCACGTTCCGCGACTGCATCGCGCGGTTGGATGACGCGAAGTCGATGGGCTTCGATGTCATCTATTTCCCGCCCATCCATCCGATTGGAGTTGCCGGCCGAAAGGGAAAAAACAATTCGCTCGCCACCGTGCCTGGAGATGTCGGATCACCGTGGGCCATTGGTTCCGCGCATGGCGGGCATCGCTCCATCGAACCCGCGCTGGGCACAATGGAGGATTTCGAGTGGCTCGTGCAGGAGGCACGTCATCGCGGCATGGAGATCGCACTGGATTTTGCGATCAACTGCTCGCCCGATCATCCCTATGTGAAGGAACATCCCGACTGGTTTCATCAACGCGAGGACGGCACCATCCGTTACGCGGAAAATCCGCCGAAGAAATATCAGGACATCTATCCACTGAACTTCCACTGCCAGGATTGGAAGAACCTGTGGCGGGAACTCATCGACGTTGTGCTCTTCTGGGTGCAGCGTGGTGTGAAAATTTTCCGTGTGGACAATCCGCACACCAAGCCCGTCGCCTTCTGGGAAACGCTCATCGCCCAGGTGCAAAAGCACGACCCCGATGTGCTGTTCCTCGCGGAAGCTTTCACCCAGCCGCGCATGATGCAGGCACTCGGAAAGATCGGGTTCTCGCAGAGCTATACCTACTTCACCTGGCGTGAGAACAAGCACGAACTCACTGAGTATGCCGTCGAACTCACCCAAGGTGATATGCGCTGGTATTACCGCGCGAACTTCTGGCCGAACACGCCCGACATTCTCCCGGGCCATTTGCAGAACGCCGACGCAGCCATGTTCAAAATCCGCGCCGCGCTCGCAGCCACGCTCATGCCCACATGGGGTATCTACAGCGGATTCGAACTCTGCGAAAACGCGCCCCTGCCTGGCAAGGAGGAATATCTCGACTCCGAAAAATACCAGTTGAAGAAGCGCGACTGGAGCGCGCCGCATAATATCAAAGGCTTCATCGGCGAACTCAATCGCGCGCGCCATGAGAACCCCGCGCTCCAGCTATACGACAACCTCCGCTTCCATCAGGCCGACGACGCACAGATGATCGCTTACAGCAAATGCACGTCAGACTTCAGCAACCGCATCCTCGTCATCATCAATCTCAATCCGCATGGCACGGCGGGTGGCATGGTGCATCTGGATATCGCCGCGCTGGGTCTTCCCGGCGATGCCAGATACCGGGTGCGCGACCTCTTGCACGGCAATGTCTATGAATGGACCGGCGCGGACAATTACGTGAGCCTCGACTCCAAGGCCACCTTCATGCACCTGTTCCGCATCGAGTAAGCGCCCATGAAGTTACGTGCCGGCATCCTTGTGATTTTTCTCGCAGTGGCGGCGTTCTTCACGCTGCGCGAGAAAGGCGGACACCGCTGGTCGCAGGGCGAGCATCTCTTCCTCGACTTCCTCATTGCCAACACACGCGATCGCTTCGAGCGCACAGAGATTGAACCCTCTCCGGAAGTCGTCGTCATTGAATTCAACGAAAAGGACAAGGCCGAGTTCAGCGCGTGGCCGCCCGCGCCACTGGATTACATCATGCTGCTGAAGCGAATCGCGAAGCATGAGCCGGATGTGGTGGTCATGGGCGATGTCTTGAAATGGGACAAAGCGGACGTGCCGTTTCTGGGCGAACTTCAGGAAAGCTTCCGTCAGTTCCCTCTCGTCGCGCTGGCATTCGGAGCCACGCTTCACGACCACACAGAGCCTTCGACGATAAACGTTGACGCCGACCTTCCTGTTTTCAAATTCGTGCAGGGCGATGCCTCATCTGCGCCGAAGCTCGGCAACTTCATCTTCCCGGAGAAACAATTGCGCACGCAGATGGAACTGGGATTCGTCGCCACCTCTGCCGGGGGAAAATCGGAGCGCCCCACTCTGCTGGTTGCGCGCGCCGGAGACAGTCTTGTGCCCTCGCTTGATGCCCAGATGATCGCACTCAAGGAGCACATACCTTATGCGGACCAACGCTTGCGTTTTGGAATCGGCGCCGGGCTGCATCTCGGGGAACACCGCTTTATTCCGCTGGCCAACGACGGCTCCGTGAAGCCGCGCCTCAAATCCGATCCCGTCCGCATCAATGCCATTGACCTGCTCACGCCCGACCTCGGCGATAACGCAGGCCGGGCGCTGGCAAAAAAACTCGGCAAGCACAAGCTGATCATTCTGGGCACGAATGCCGACGGGCGCACTGCGGCCTGGGCGCTGGCCCTGCCCACGCTGCATCGCGCCCCGGCATGGATGGAATGGGTCACTGCCAGTGCGGCCCTGTTGCTCGCCTTTGTTCAGTTGCGTTACCGTCGTTTCGGAGCCGTGGCCTTCGGCACCTGCGTCCTCGCGCTTGGCCTCGCTGCAGCCATCGTCAGTTTTCAATCCTCCCTGACCTGGTGCGCCCCGCATCTCGCGCTCGCATTCACTTTGTGCGGATCTGTGTTTTGTTTCTTGTGGCCGCATAAGGCTATCACGACCGCAGTGCCGACAGAATGATACGCTGCTTGCCAATCCATGATTCCTCCATTAGGGACTGCGCCCGGTTGTCCAGCGAGGACGCCCTCAATACGACACTGCCTTCATGATGACATTTAAAACCTTGACGCGCCGCAGGGAAATTGGCGCCAACTCCTATCTGCTGGAGACGGAGAAGCATCGCTTCATCATTGATTCCGGAATGCATCCGAAAGAAGCGGGGTTGAATGCGCTGCCGGATTTCAACCAGGTGCCCAATGACAGCCTGGATGCTATTCTCATCAGCCACGCGCATCACGATCATATCGGTTCCCTTCCGGTTTTGCAGAACCGGCATCCCAACACGCCGGTCATCATGACAGAGGCGACGGGCGATCTCAGCTCCGCGATGCTGCACAATTCTGTGAACGTGATGACAAGCCAGCGCGATGAGCTGGGCATTCTGGAGTATCCGCTTTTTACGCACAACGAACTGGATGAAATCCGGGTGCAATGGCTGCATCATCCGCTGCGCAAGCCGTTCATGGTGGCGGACAGCGATGTGGAATGCACGTTCTATGATGCGGGGCACATCATGGGCTCAGTAGGGATGCGCTTCAAAGCAGAAGGCAGAACGGTGTTCTACACGGGCGATGTGAACTTCGAGGCGCAAACGATCGCGCGAGAAGCGGACTTCCCGATGGAGTCGCCGGATGCGCTGATCATGGAGACGACGCGCGGTGATTACCAGAGGCCGGAGGGTTTCACCCGGCGCGCGGAGAAGGAGCGCTTGGCGCTATTGATTCGCGAGACTTATGCGCAAGGTGGAGCAGTGCTGATCCCGGTCTTTGCACTGGGCAAATCGCAGGAACTCCTGGTGATGATCCATGAACTGCGTCAAATGGATTTGATTCCAGAGATGCCAGTGATCATCGGTGGATTGAGCGCCAAGGTGACGGTGCTCTACGATCACTACAGCGCGGAGTCCCGCCGGAACTATGAAGGCTTCCGCATTCTGCATGACATGAGCTCCCTGGTGGCACCGCGCAAGAAACGCAAAGAGATCACCAGCAATCCGCGCACGATCTATGCGCTGTCCAGCGGGATGATGTCGGAGGGCACCACGTCCAATCGTTTCGCCATGCGTTTCCTGGAGAACCCGCGCAATGCGGTAGCTTTCGTGGGCTATACCGATCCGACAACGCCGGGCTGGAGGCTGCGCCATGCGAAGCCGGGTGATATGATCGAACTTGATTCAAAGGTGCCGCCAGTGGAATTGCGCGCCCGGGTGGAGAGTTTTGATTTCAGCGCGCACGCGACACGCGAGCAGCTCGTGGATTATGCTTGTGCGGTGAAGCCTAAAAAGATCTTGCTGGTGCATGGCGACGAACCGGCGCAGGCGTGGTTCTCGCAGAGTCTGACTGCGCTGCTTCCGGATTCGGAGGTTCTGTCGCCCATGCCAGGCCAGCGGGTGAATTTGTGGTGAACCCTAAAAACCTCTTCAGGGCGCAGCGGCCGTGTGTCCGGCTTGATTGAGTCTGCTGCCTGAGGGATCGAGCACACGCACAGTGACGAAAAAGACGACATTCTTCTTCTCCAGCAGGCTGACCTGGCTCTGGAAGGAGCGGCCCACCAGCGGCAAGTCTCCGACCACTGGCACCTTGTCCTTAATCTTGCTTTGCTTGTCGGAGATGACGCCACCGATGGCGATGGTGTTGCCATCGTAGACGCTGACGGATGTCGTCACCTTGTTGGTGCGGAAGATGGGCTGAAGAATCGTATTGGGCTGTTTGACGGTGATGGGATTGCCCAGCAAATTCTTGGTGGTGGAGATGGTGATGTCTTGCCCGTAATTGATGAAGCCCTCGAAATCCACCGAGCTGGGCACGATGGCGAGATCGACCCGGCGGTTGTTGTCACCGATGACCGGTTCCACTTCCACTTCGATGCCAACGGGGCGGGTCGAGAAGGCTGTGGGCGTCGCAGGAGTGATGGGGATGACGCTGGTGCCGGCATTCCTACCAATATTCGTAGGAATTTGCGGAGGGTTGTATTCCGTCGGGTAGGGAAAGTCGCGCACGAGCCTGATGGAGGCGCGCTGGCCGCTCTTGGTGACAACTGCGGGAGAGGCCAGCAACTCGACACCCTTCGATTGGGAAAGAGTCCGGATCACTGTCTGGAACTGCGGATCAGTGAAAACACCCGCGAGCGCGAACTGGCCGGGGGAACGGGAATCAAGTCCGGCCTGCTGACGCTGATTGATGAGATTATCAATCGAAGGCGGGCCGAGGACGTTTCCCGAACTGCGGAGGCCGGAGGTCACGGGATTCAGCCCCACCAGCGAACCGCCGGGATTGACGAAGGGAAATTCATTGTTGGTAAAGGCGCCACTGCGCTGATTGCCGGTCGTGCCTCCCGTGACGAATGCCCCGGATGAACCAGGGACATTGGCTTGGCCCAGTAGCCAGTCAAATCCGAGCTCCTTCATGCGCGTGCTGTTCACCTCGATGAGCTTGATGGTAATCTCCACCAGCTTCGGCGTGGCTCCCGAGGCCTGCTCCACCAGCTCGTCTATCTGGGTGATGTTTTCCAGGGTGTTGCGAACAAAAAGAATGTTCGTGGAAGGATTGAAAGAGGCCGATGCCTCTGCAGGGAAGACAATGCCGCGTTGCTCAAGAAACTCGCGCGCGCCGAGACGACGCGTGCTCAGCAAGCCGGACTGCGATGCGGGCTTTTTGGCCGCGAAGGGATCCACCGGGGCACCTGGCGCGGCATCGCTCATGGCAGCACTGGTAATGAAATCGGGCGGGACGCGATAGCTCTTCGTGATGAGCGCATCCGTTTTCTCTGAAAGGCTGGTAATGTTCACCGCGAACTCATCCAAACGATAGGACGTCCCAGACATTTCTGTGACATAACGCAACAGTTCCTCCAAAGGCACCTGCTTCAAATTTAGGGTGATCGGTTTCGCCTTGGCTTCAGGAGGAGCCCGCAGAACAAAGCTGATGCCCTTCCTCCCTGAATCCAGTTCACGCGTCTGAATGCGGAGGTATTCCACCACTTCCTCCAGAGTGGCACCTTGCAAATCCACCTTCGGAAATATCATGGAACGAATCTTGGTCAAGAGGCTGGCCTTACCGCCCTGGAGGGAATTGGTTTCCACCGATCCGCCGCCGAAAAGCCGGGAGACATCCATCATGGGTGGCACGCCGTCCTCCCAACCCTGCGACACCTCACTCAGTCTCTTCGCGCGCGTATGATCGCGCGCCGCATCGAAGTATCCGGTTTTCATCTGCTCCAGACGCTCCAAGTTGCGACGCGCAGCGGAGTTGTAGGGGTCAATGCGGAGGACCGATTGAAAATGTGTCGCAGCCTTGTCGTAGTCACCGAGTGACAGCAGCCCTTCTCCGAGGCGTAGGAGTTTGGTCACTTCGGCCACGTGGGCCAGATGTTCCGGAGTAAGCGCCGGCTCAAATCGCTCGGGATCATCAATTTGCCTGGCAAAAAGTCGGGCATCAGCATTGCCGGGATCGAAATCCTCCTGTAACACGCTTTTCAAAAGCTCTTTCGCCTCCCCATAGCGCGCCTGCGCCGCCAGTTTGCGGGCCTCGGCATTCGCAGCGCGGGAGTAGCCGTCACGTGCGGCATTTTTTAATGGTGCAATCAATGGCGCGTCGGGCAGATTTTCAAAGGCCTGCCGAAAGAGCTTCATCGCACCGACATTATCCCCCTTGTCATAGAGACTCGAACCCTCAGCAACCAGCGCCTGTGCCTCATTCACCTGGGTCATGCGTTTGGCCACCTCCCTGCCAGCAAGCGCAGGAACCGCATCTCCAGCGAAGATGCTTCCAACCAGCCAGAAAGTCAGCATAACCGCGAGAAATCCCCGCCACCGCCGAGGTGGGCGGCGCTCATGGCGACAGGCTGGGAAATGCATAAATATCGGGAAGGCCATTTATTAGAGCCTATTCCTTGTCATCTGACAATTCATTCCAACCACCATTTTCAAGTCCCTAGCCCGAGGGTTTGTCCGAAGAATTGTCTAAAAAATGACCCGATTTTTATTCAAATCCGTGCAAATCCTGCCTGCAACGGCGATTGATTATCAAAGAACTCGCTCCATAATGAAATCCCGTGTCTTTCAAGACATGTAGCATCCGCTCATGACAGACGAACAGCCTATCGAGGAACAAATCCAATCCGCCGCATCCACGCTCCGGAATGCGAGGCAGGCTGCCGATTCCGATGCCGCACGATCAGCACCGTTGATCGCTGCCTTGGTGGCACTGGCGGAACTTCACAGCCAGGCGGGTGATTTCGACAAGTCCGAATCCCTTTACCTAGAAGCCATCGAGACCGGGGTTAAATATCAGGCGGAGCCTTTGCAGATGGCACAGATGCGGAGCGCCCTGGCCGCGCTTTATGATTTTAACCAGCGCGAAGAACAGGCCATTCCCCTCTACGAAAAGGCCATCGAGGATTATGAGACAATGTCGCCGTCCCGTGAAGAGACATCCGCACAGCTGCGGAACAATCTCGCCATGATTTACAAGAGCCTGAAAATATTCCCCCTGGCCGAGCAGCACTATCTGCTGGCGCTGGAGTCTCTGGAGAAAATCCACGGGCGCTACCACGATCACATCGGTGCCCTCTTCAATAACATCGGCGGCCTCTACTATGCAGCCGGGCATCCCGAACAGGCGAAAGAGATGCACCTCGATGCCCTTAAAGTCCGCAGCAAGGTGCTCGGCCCCTCCCATCCCGATGTGGCTCAGAGCTACAGTAATCTCGCCACCGCCTGCTATGGCATGCTCGATGAAGCCGGAGCAGTGAGAAACTTCGAGAAAAGCCTCTCGGTTTATGAGGAAAACCTCGGCACCTGCGAGGACAGTTATCAGAACGTCGGCGAAGATTTCGTGGCGCTGCTGGAATCAATCGGCGACACCAAAAAAGCCGCCGAGATTCGCAAGCGGATGGATCGCGCACTCAGTAAGTAAGACCAGAGCCGGTCAAAATACCGACTTGCTGTCAGGCTCCGCAGTTTCGCTCATGCTTGTTGCTTCGAGCACGGGAACAACCTGATTATTCTCGTTCTTGAAGCTTATTTTCCCGACCACTTTCACCCAGGTCATGTCCTTGAATTTCGGCGGTTCCTTGCCGAATTCGACAGGGATGGAAAGTGGCCGCGCGTCAGCTGCACAGCACTGAACAAGGAGACGGAAGATGCGCAAACGCGTGCCATTGGGATTATTGACCTTTTCCGGCAAAACTTGCGCGATGGTTTCCACAAGCTGTCCCTCCAGCACAGACTGCACCTCCTTGTCGCCCGCCGTGTAAAAAATCTCCGGCACGTCCAGCATGAAATTCCCCTCCTTGCTCTGCGGCACCTGGGCCTTGAGATCGGCCAGGGTGAAGGCACCGTAACTCTTGGTCTGGGATGCGGAGGCTGAAGAAGGCGGCGGCACCGGCATTGAATCTGGGGTCGCTGCGGGAGCAGCTTTGCTTTCCTTGTTGATCGAGAACTTTCCATCACTCGATGCTTCCCCGTAGTTCGCCTGGTAAAGCCCCTTGTTCTCAATGGCAATTTTGCTGAATTGATCAGGCGATTTGATTGCGGCGTAAGTCACTGGAACGGCAAGAATGAAGATCGCCACCATACGCCCGAGGGCACCGCTTTCCTCAAGGATGCCGTGTGAGTGCCCCTCCACCGGAGCTTCAGCGTGATGATGATGGTCGTGGTCATGATCGTGATGATGATCGTGTTCATGCTGCGGCTCTTTGTGGCCATGGTCGTGTTCACAGCAGTCGCCTTCCGGAGCACCCATCGTTATCAGATTGAACAAGCCAACGATCAAACATCCGATGCCGCCGACGAGAACCATCGCGGAAAACCAGCCTTCGCTGGAAACATACTCACCCCTTTCCAGCCGGCCGCTGGCATAAAAATAAAGCATCACACCGCCCCAAAGAAGAAGCAGAAGCACACTGATAAGATGAATGAAGGAACGGGATTTTTTCATGGCGCTATTTGGCGAACAGGGTTTTTAAAATCCAAGACCAAGGGCCGCTCAGGACACCCACCAGCACAAACAATGTGAGGGCCAGCGAGATGACAAACTTGCGGCGGAAGATGGAAGAATACATGAAGATCAGCTTCACGTCCAGCATCGGGCCGAGCACGAGAAACGCGAGCTTGGCGGCATAGGAAAACGAAGTCATCGGCGCGGCGATGAAAGCATCCGAGGTGCTGCACAGCGCAAGGGCAAAGGCCAGCCCCATCATCGAAGGCACAGCGAAATAATCATTACCGGCCACCGCCGTGATCCAGCTTTGATTGACCTGAGTATTAAAGACGGACGTGATCAAAATCCCGACGGTGAAATACATCGCAGTATCCAGAAAATCCCGCATCGCCGTGCGCATGGCATGAACTAATTTCGCGTCAAAGGCGCGCACCACCGGATGCCCCACCGCGCCGGGCTGGGTGATGCTGTCGGCGACAGATGAGAGCAGAATGTCCGCAGGCTTTTTCCGCAGGAGAAACAGGCCGATCATCACCGCGATGAAATACCCCAAGGAAATGCGCCCGAGGGTCATGGTCGCGCTGCCGATGTCACCGATGCCATGAATATACTGAAATTCCTTGAACGCCGTCAGCGTGCTGGCAATGACGATGGGATTGATGATGGGCGCGGAAAGCAGATACGTCATCGCGCATGAAATGGGCAGGCCCTTCTGCACCAGCCGCCGCACCACCGGCACCACAGCGCACTCACAAACCGGGAAAATTAGACCGAGAAACCCGGCCGCAAAAGTGGCCAATATTTTGTTCTTCGGCAATGCGCGCTCCAAAAATTTTGCCGGCAAAAATGCGTCAATCAAACCTGAAAGCACGGTGCCCACCACGATGTAGGGTGCCCCTTCGAAGAGGATGCTGAGAAAAGCCCTGAGAATATCGTCAAGACGGCTGGGGTCAGGTGGATTCATGAGTTTGCAGGATGACGCGCGAGTGCATAACGTTTTCAACCTCGCGCTTCAAGCAGAGAATGAAACTGGAAAACATTCGGCCGGGGTCGGCTCCTAATGCAGATTGTAAATCAGGCGGTAAGCGACATGTTATACGACCATGACCGACATCGCCCGAATGATTCAAGAAGGGGCAGGACACGCCTGGCTCTACATACCCACCGCCATCATCCTCGGTGCGCTGCACGGATTGGAGCCGGGCCATTCCAAGACGATGATGGCCGCGTTCATCATCGCCGTGCGCGGCACCATCCTGCAGGCCGTGCTCCTTGGCCTGTCGGCGGCATTTTCCCACTCGCTCATCATCTGGGTTCTGGCGGCGCTGGCACTGCATTACGGCAGCCACTGGAACGCGGAAGAAACGGAGCCCTATTTCCAACTGGCTTCAGCCATTATCATCATCGCGCTGGCTCTGTGGATGCTCTGGCGCACCCGGCGCGATGTCATTGCGGCGAGCGCGCACCATCACCATCATGACCACGCTCACGATCATCAACACGGGGCGCATGGCGGAACGGTCATCAACACGGGGCATGGCATTGTGGAGCTGTCGGTTTTTGAAACCGGTGTGCCACCTGTTTTCCGATTGCATTTTTCCGATCATGGCAAACCCGTTCCGCCGCCGGATGCGGGAACTGTGACCATTGAAATCACGCGCCCCGATGGAACCAGGCAGCTATTCAATTTCGTCAGGAAAGACGGCTTCATCGAGTCCACCACCGACATCCCGGAACCGCATGAATTCGATGCCACGCTGACGATCGCGCATGGTGATCACGCGCACACTTATACCACGCCATTTCGCGAGGACGCTCATCACCATCACCACCAGCCTGCGCATGATGACGGCTACGAAGACGCGCACGAACGCGCCCATGCGCAGGATATTGAAAAACGCTTCGCCAGCCGCCAAGTCACCACCGGACAGATCATTCTCTTCGGCCTCTCCGGCGGCCTGCTCCCCTGCCCCGCTGCGTTTTCCATTGTGCTGATTTGCATGCAACTCAAGCAGTTCACGCTTGGTATCGCCATGGTGCTGGCCTTCAGCCTTGGACTCGCGTTGACGCTGGTGGCCACCGGCACCTTGGCGGCATGGAGCCTGCGCCATGCGGAACGGAAATTCAGCGGCTTCGGAAAAATCGCCCGCCGTGCTCCTTACATCTCCAGCATCTTCCTGCTCATCATCGCCATCTATATGGGCATACAGGGCTGGCAGGGCATTCACAAATAGCAGTCTGCCACTTGCCCCTGCTCGTATCCCTGCTACGAATTATTCCATAACCCAATCAAATATCATGCCCCACACCCTGCCTCCCCTTCCTTACGACAAAGCCGCACTCGAACCGCACATCGATGCCGTGACCATGGAAATCCACCATGACCGCCATCACAACGCCTACGTCACTAATCTCAACAACGCCCTTGCTGGCAAGGCTGACCTCGAAGCCATGAGCGTGGAAGACCTCTGCAAAAACATCGGCAAAGTTCCCGCCGACATCGCCGCACCCGTGCGCAACAACGGCGGCGGTCACTGGAACCACACCTTCTTCTGGAACAGCATGAACCCCAATACAGAGGGCGCCCCAACCGGCGCTCTGTCCGGGGCCATCAACTCCGCCTTCGGTTCCTTCGACGCCTTTAAAGAAGCCTTCGCCAAAGCAGGAGTAGGCCGCTTCGGCTCCGGTTGGGCCTGGCTTGTGATGAAAGACGGCAAGCTCGCCATCACCAGCACGCCGAACCAGGACAACCCGCTCATGGACAACTCCGGCACGCCCCTCCTCGGTCTCGATGTCTGGGAGCACGCCTATTATTTGAAATATCAAAACAAGCGCCCCGACTATATCGCCGCCTGGTGGAACGTGGTGAACTGGACCGCCGTCGCGGAGCGCTTCGCGAAAGCTTGAGCGCCATCCACTCCAGCGTGAAATATTTTTAGCGCGATCTCATGCCCTGCAAGACAGAGACGTAAACGACGCTTCTTCGCGTTGCGCCATGGCGGAACTACTGTGCTCACACAGCCGCCGTGTGCTTCCTGCCCTTCATTGTCACGCCGATGATGAACACCACCAGGATTACCGCAAGGATGGCGGATGTGCCGACCGTGCCGTAGCCGAGGCCGCCCTGCTCACTGGTCTTGGTCAGGACATCGCCCAGCGTTGCCCCGAACGGACGCGTCAGGACGAAGCCGATCCAGAACAGCAGCACCCGCGAGACCTTGGTCGTCAGCGCGATGAACACCAGCACCGCCAGCACGCCGCCAATCAGCAGCGCGCCGCCCATGAAGCCCAGCCCCGAGTCATCCGCCAGGAAGTCCCCCATCGCCGTCCCCAATGTGTTGGAGAAGAGGATCGCGATCCAGTAAAGCAGCTCCACGCGGAACGTCCGGATGCCCGTCACATCCAGCGATCCCTCCCGCAAGCGCCAATATCCGAAGATCAGCAGCAGGCACCCCAACAGAATCGCGGAGCCAGCCGCATAGCCCAGCCCCAACGTCCGGTTCATGTAGTCAGACATCGTGGTGCCCGCCGTGCTCGTGGACAGGATCACCAGCCAGTAGAGCACCGGATGATAAGTCTTGGAGAGCAACTGCGAGACCAGCGTCACCAGGAAGACACTGATGAGAATGACCGAACTCGCCGCATAACCCACTTTCAACGTCATGGAAAGCAAATCGCCCGCCGTCTCGCCCAGGGTCGTGGCACAGATTTTCATGACCCAGAAGGAGAAGGTGATCAGCGGGAGCTTGTTCATGGCAGAAACGGTTTATATAAGCACGGAACCACCTCGGTGATCAAAAGATTCTCAGCAGACTTGCACTCACGTCAACGTCGCACACTGTCGGCCATCCATGTCCGCACCGACCAAAGCCCCCACCCCTTTGCGTTTCGCCGCCTTCCTCGGGCTTCTCGTCACGGCCATTCCGCCCTCGGGGGTCCGCCTTTCATCACCGATGACCCGGAGCCGGTGAAGCTGCATGAGTGGGAGATCACCCTCGCCACCCAGGAGTTCCGCGCTGCCGACGGCTGGTCCGGCACTGCCCCCGCTCTGGATGTGAACTTTGGTGCGACGCCGAACGTGCAACTCCATTTCCTCACCGCGCTGGCCTTCGATGCTCCGCAAAACGGGTGCTCGCACTTCGGCCACGGCGATCTCGAACTCGGGGCCAAAATCCGCTTTGTCCAGGAAACCGACCGCCTCCCCCAGATCGGCATCTATCCCATGCTAGGCTGTCCCACTGGCAGCGCGCGGGACAACCTCGGCAATGGGGCCACGTCCAGGCCTTCCTCCCCCTCTGGCTCCAGAAAA